>JABDPU010000140.1 GCA_013042625.1 Flavobacteriaceae bacterium
CCTCCGAATTTCGCGGCACTTGGTATATCATTAAGCAGGTTGAACTGTTCCTTCAAACGAACCACAAACACCTCAATCTCTTTACCCAGGCGGGTAGGTGAAGCAGGCTGACCATGAGTTCGAGCCAGCATGGCGACATCACTCCAGCTCAGTGAGAGTTCAGAGAGTTTTTCAAGCAGCTTAAAGTATTCAGGGACGTAAACGTCATTCATGGCATCCTTGATACTCAATGGGATTGCCGTATTATTAATATCCTGTGAGGTCAGGCCGAAATGAATGAATTCCTTGAAATCAGATAATCCAAGTTCTTCGAACTTTTCCTTGATAAAATATTCAACCGCCTTAACGTCGTGGTTAGTCACCTTTTCAATGCCCTTGATCTTTTCTGCATCTTCAGAAGTAAAAGACTGATAGACCGATCGTAATTCTTCAAATTTTTCAGAACTGACGGCCTCAAGTTGAGGCAATGGAATTTCACATAATGAAATGAAATATTCAATTTCAACCAAAACCCGGTATTTGATGAGAGCCTCTTCAGAAAAAAACCTGGAAAGTGACTCGACCTTGTCCCGATATCGACCATCGATTGGAGAAATAGCATTAAGGTTGGAGAGCGTCATACAAAGCGTAATTTTGAAAAATCAAAGATACGTATTGACAGGCATTTTTCAGATTTCAAACCACCTTTTTTAGACGGTCTAAGAGCTTTGCTGCCCTGTTTTGATATCCCACACTGCCAGAAGCATAATTTCGCTCAAGAATTTGAATCAATTCGGGATGTATCCAGTCATAAATTTTTCCGAATAAATATAAAACGGTCATGCTGTATGCTTGCGGTGCGATTTTTTGATCAGTAATCAGGTAATCGAAACACAGCTCAATAATTCGTTCCCGGTGGTGCGATTTCAGCATGGATTTGGTAAGATTATCCTCTTTACTGAAATAGGCGATGGCCAGGTTCTCACAAATCTTGGCTACTGGGCGAACCGCCGAATCATAATGTACCTTGTGCATATTAGAGGTGAAGGTATCAAGTTCCGGTAGGATAGCATCTAAATCTTCACGGGCCACGAATTCTAATAACCAGGCAGCCTTACATGATTTTTTATCGTTTACTTCAAAAAGTTTTTGAAGAACAAAAGGCAATAATTCTGGGTTTTTAATCACTGTCCGTGCATAATAAACCCGGTTTTCTCTGGAATGATTAACAAATTTTAATTCCTTGTTAAGGTCGGTTGCATTCATCGTTTAATTTCCTACTTTTAAATTAATAAATCCAATTCCAATCAACATGAAAATCGTAAAGAAAATTCTGATATTTCTATTGATCGTGTTTATGATTATGCAATTCTTCGGTCCGGACAGAAATGAAGGAGACCTCAGTTCGCTGGATGCTTTTATCAGTGATACCAATCCGCCTGACGATGTTCATCAAACTCTTAAGATGGCTTGTTTTGATTGTCATAGCAATAAGACGAGATATCCCTGGTATAACCGAATTACTCCTGTTAACTATTGGATTGCTGATCATGTTCGACATGGGAAGGGTGAGTTCAATATGTCTGAATGGAATACCTATTCCGATAAGAAGAAGGACCACAAACTTGAGGAAGTTGTTGAAGAGGTAAAGAAAAAACATATGCCTTTAGATTCCTACACCTGGATTCATTCTGATGCCAAATTAACAGAGGAGCAGATTTCTGCCTTAGCAGGCTGGGCCGATCGCGCCAGGCTTAAATATAACCTAAAGGGCAAACCCAATTAAACCAATGTTCAGGACACTTATTATTGCATTGGTATGGCCGGAACCAAATGCTTCCGCCGCCGGGACTCATATGATGGATCTGATCGATGCATTAAGACCTGTCTCAGAAACCATAGATTTTGCCTGTACATCAGGCCCTTCTGCCTACCCCGAGGATCTCGATAATCTTGGGGTAGTTAAACATTCTATTCAGGTTAATGATAAGGATTTTGATTTTTTGATCAAAGATCTTAATCCCGATCTTGTAATATTCGACAGGTTTATGGCCGAAGAGCAATTCGGATGGCGTGTTGCTGATATTTGTCCGGAAGCCATTCGGATTCTTAATACGGAAGATCTGCACGGCCTTCGAAAAAGCCGTCAACTTCAGCTGTCTGGCCATGATTTGAATTCATCTGGCTTTGTTGAGAATGATGTGATGAAACGAGAATTAGCCTCAATTTTCAGGTCTGACCTGAGTTTGATAATCTCTGAATTTGAAATGGATTGGTTACAATCTCATGCCAAATTAAATGAGGATCAATTGCACTATTTCCCCTTATTAACAGCAGATTCAGCTTCCGAAGGGAAAAATAAAGACAGGGAGTTTGATAATCGAGGGGGCTTTGTCATGATAGGGAATTTCAGGCATGCACCAAATGTTGATGCCATTTACTTTTTAAATGAGGAGATCTGGCCCTTGATCCGGAAGATGAAACCCTCAGCTGAAGTCAGGATATATGGTGCCTATATGCCTGAGAACTTAAAAAAACTGGATAGCGAGCAGGAAGGGCTTTATTTGATGGGACATGCCGAAAATTTGTCCCAGGTTTTTAATCATGCCCGTATATTGCTCGCTCCTTTAAGATTTGGCGCAGGCCTCAAAGGTAAATTGATGGATGCCATGAGTCAGGGGATTCCATTCGTCACTACCACCTATGGAATGGAAGGTTTCTCAAATTTTGAAGACGTTCCTTCTGCTGTGGCAGATGATCCCGGGAGTTTTGCAAAACTGGCCATTGAAATGTATCATGATGCCCAGAGATGGGAGAAGCATCGGCTTAGAGGTTTTGAATTTATAAACAAGTATTTCAACAGGGAGGATCACTTAAATATGCTCAGGGCTGGAATCGAAAATTTTGCCGAACAAAAAAATGATTTACGTGAAGGTAATTTATTGGGTTCGGTATTCAGACATCAGAGTCTGCAGAGCACTAAATATATGAGCAAGTGGATTGAGGAAAAGAACAGGACGCCCATTTCAAGTTCTGAATGATTGACTACCCAACTTTGTAATCAGGTGACTAACGAGGATCCCGAGAAAACTATAAGGAAAGGACAGGGCCATAATTAACCACCCAAACTGCAGTCCCATTAAAGTTCCATCTAAGAGTAATACTTTCAACCAATTCTTCGGATAAAATCCTGCCTGCATATCATGTAAATGCCAAAGCATCCCTCCGAAAGGAGAACTGATGAGAATGGTGAATACTATGATAAATGCCGTCCAGAAAATGCGTCCGTAAAATGAAGCACGATAAAACCTATCGGCTGAAACGGTAGCAATAATTCCATAGAAGAAACAAGGGATTGCAATATATTGCTCCGGATTCTGATAATGATACAAATACATTCTGAAATACTTACCGAAGACAAATCCATTTGGCATTATTTCATATAGTAAATAGTAGGCAGGAACTGCAATTCCAAAACTTAGCAGCCAAAACAGTAATAAACGCCTTATATCAAAAGAATTTTTCAAATGACCTCATTAATAAGTCGATCCTTTAGTGTGGCCATACCTTCGGTGGCCTTAAAGGGAAGAACTTCAATTTGTGCATTGCTCTGGATAGCAGGCCTTGGATCGATGTAAAAGACCGGGATGTGTTCCGGAGCATAGTGCATCAGGCTGGCGGCAGGATAAACCTGCAGAGATGTCCCTATGATCAACAACAGATCGGCCTGTTCACAAACCGACATGGCTTTGGGGATTAAAGGCACTGACTCACCGAACCAGACGATATGCGGGCGAAGTTGGTAACCTCTTTTACATATATCCCCTAACACCAAATCCTTTTTCCAGTCCATGACATCAAATTCATCATATATACTTCTAACTTTAAACAACTCACCATGAAGATGCATGACATTGGAACTTCCGGCACGTTCATGAAGATCATCTATATTTTGCGTAATTATGGTAACATTAAAGTGGGCTTCCAGTTCAGCCAGGTCGCAATGTGCCTGGTTAGGATCTACTTCAAGCAATTGCTTTCTACGCTGATTATAAAAATCGAGGACGAGTTCAGGGTCCCGTCTGAATCCTTCAGGAGATGCGACTACAGTTACATCATGACCTTCCCAGAGTCCGTCTTCATCTCTAAAAGTTTTTAGTCCGCTTTCAGCGCTCATTCCAGCCCCTGTCAATACCACTAAATGTTTCATAGTTCTAATTTAGACAATCTTACTACGGTCTCAAAGTACATTTTTAGAATGATTTCATTATTTTCATACTGAAGATGAAAAAGGAGGAACTTCAATTACTCGAATATCTGCAATCCTATCTCACAGAACGCCGTTTGTCGCGTTTTGAAGAGGTCTTATCTAATCGCACCAGGCATTTTACAGTGGCCGTTGAAGATGTATATCAATTACATAATACAAGTGCAGTCCTCAGAAGCTGTGACATTTTTGGAATTCAGGATGTCCATATTATCGAAGAGATGTATGAAGATCGTATCGATAGTGAAATAGCTATGGGTGCCCAAAAATGGATTAGCATTTCGAAACATGAATCCGCAGCTAATTGCATTGATCATATAAAATCAAAGGGGTATCAGGTTGTGGCAACCACACCGCATCATGATGAATGCAGTTTAGCAGATTTTGATGTTTTGGCCCCTTCTTGTTTTTTCTTCGGAAGAGAAACCGATGGGTTATCGAAAGCCATCCTCGACCGGGCCGATTCTTACCTGACCATACCCATGTACGGATTTACGGAAAGCCTTAATATTTCGGTTTCTGCAGCCATTATACTTCAATCGGTTACCAGAAAACTCAGGAATAGTGACATTCAATGGCGATTACCGGAAGAGGAGCAATTGGAATTAAAGCTGGATTGGTGCAAAAAAACCATCAAGAGCATTGATTCCATTTTGGAGCGTTACCAGCAATCCCTTTGATTTTTTCGTAAATTTAATAACCAACAGCAATTCAATGATATGAAGATAAGTACTTATCTGACCTTTCATGATAAATGTCAAAATGCGATGAAATCGTACAAGGATATATTAAATGGCGTGAAACTATGATGTCAGGATTCACCGATTTGTCGCAGAAAGTTTGTGAAATACCAGCCGGATAAGAGAACAATATTTTGCATAGCAATCTGAGTGGGCTAAGTATTTTCTTAGTCTGAGAGATTAGGTCGATTTAGGCGGGGGAAGGCCTTATGTTCCCGATTAATAATAGTTACTCAAAATGGTATTCGTTTACATTTTAGTTATAATCATCGCGATTGTAGTGATCCTCGGATTATTTGCCCCAAAACGATATGATGTTAAAAGAAGTATTCTTGTGGCTGCACCGATAGATAAGGTGTATAATTATTTGAAGTTCCTGAAGAATCAGGATGAATGGTCACCCTGGAAGCAAAGGGATCCCAATATGGAACAGGAGTTTTCGGGAACCGATGGTGAAATTGGATTTATCGCCAGATGGTCGGGCAACAAGGAAGTTGGCGAAGGTGAGCAGGAATTAAAGCACCTCTCTGAAAATGAAAGTATACTTACAGAACTGCGTTTCTTCAAACCCTGGAAATCACAATCAGACGGATATTTTCGTTTTAAGGAAAGAGATGGCCAAACCCGGGTTACATGGGGTTTTAATGGGAAAAATAAATTTCCGATTAATATTTTTATGTTGTTTTACAATATGGAAAAAGCCGTAGGAAAGGATTTCGATGAGGGATTGAGTAATTTGAAACAAATTTTAGAATAATAGATTCATGGAACACAATATGATAGGCTGGTTTGAGATTCCGGTGACGGACATGGACAGGGCCAAGGCATTTTACGAGGCAGTTTTTCAGATCGATATACATGTACAGGATTTTAACGGTGTATTAATGGGTTGGTTTCCATGGGCTGAAGGTAAATCCGGTTCATCCGGATCACTCATTAAACAGGAATCTTACAAACCTCATTCAGAATATGGCGTACTTATTTATTTTTCATCCGCTGACGTAAAAAATGAAGTGAATAGGGTAGAGGCCGCAGGAGGTAAGGTTTTAAAGACGAAAACTCAGATTTCACCCGATGTTGGTTATATGGGATTATTCCTGGATACCGAAGGGAACAGGGTTGCCTTGCATTCCAGGCAATAAGCTATAACCGGTTTTTATTTCGGCTTAAAACCTTGTATTCTTCATAACACTCGCTTATAGCATCCAGAATCTGGAGATCGTTTGCAGTACGAATAAATTCTTTGGAATAATTGCATTCACTCACGATGAGGTCGAGGTCAACGCGGTCAACCTGCAAAAGGGCAGTGAGCATTTCACGATCAAATCGGGTCGCAAGGATATTACGAATTTCATCATCCCGTTTCATTTTACGCAGTTTCCGCAATTCATTGGGCTTTTTGCCAAACATTTTATGCAGGAAATCAGCTGGATTGAATAAGGCACCAAGTACTTTACTAACTGCTCCCGGAGAGCGCGAGCCACCTTCATATCCTGTGGTTGGCAGGCCTGAAATACTATACCTGACCGGTTGGTTCACAGGCACTTGTTTTATATCGACTTCAAGATAGCCTGTAAGCTTTAACTGGTTGATAACCACTTCTTCAAGTGCCAGGGCAAGCTCGGTCATTTCAATTGTAGTGGCCGTATCGTATTTGATCCAGTCATTGGTAACCCTTACCCGGATTGATTTATAGCCCAAATATGAAAGATGTAAAGTATCATTGGCCTGGGCCCTGATCTCAAATTCACCATCAACATTCGTTGCAGTACCCAAAACCTGGTTCAGGTTGACAATGTTTACATTTTCAAGCGCAACATCTGTTCCGGCACGAATAACACGGCCTTTAACCGTAGTAACATCCTGTGCGGATATAATTTGCGTAGAAAGAACACAAAGAATTAGGAACAGCAATTTTTTCATGAGCTCTTTTTGATGCCTTAAAATTACTAAACTTAACTGTTTATTTCGGAATTACGATACAATTTTGACTTATTATTAACAGCCAATCCACCTGTAATCTAATACTTTAAGCTATTTGATTCCTTTGATATCAGTAACTTTTTCGCCTTTTGTTTCTTCTGTCAGGCCTGTTTTTTCGTTTCCTGCTTTGATTTTTGAAAGTCTGGGATGCAGATCGTTTTCCCGACTTATTCTTTCTGCCTGGCTTTCTTTTTCTGTCACCATCGGTAATTTCAACATGTATACTTCTCCCCTTATATTTAAAGTCATTTAAAACTTCAAGGACCTTAGGTATTTCAGATAGTTCGGTGTTAAAAAATGAGAAATTGTTCTTGACATCTACTTTGAAAATACCATCTCGTCCAACTTGCAAAACATTCCTGAGGAAATCCTTTAGTTTCATCCAATCGAATCCATCACGACTACCGACATTTATAAAGAATCTTGCTGATTCACCAAATGATTGTCCTCCTCCTGCCTGGATAGAACCGCCCTTAGCATTGAGGTCTTTTGCATTTTGATAATAATTGAAAAACCTTGAGAATTCAACTGAAAAGAATTTTTTAATCAACTCTTCCTTAGTGATATCCTCGAATAATTCATTGATCTCATGAAGGAAGGGATCGATCTCGTGATTCATTTCAGTGTCATGAACCTTATTCGCTAATGACATCAATTGTACCTGGCAGATTTCTTTACCATCTGGAATTTGCTTTTGTTCAAATGGCTTTTGGATGATCTTCTCTATACTTTGTATTTTCCTGGTCTCACTCTTTGAAATGATAACCATGGAAATTCCAGATTTTCCTGCTCTTCCGGTTCGTCCACTTCTGTGTGTGTAGGTCTCAATTTCGTCGGGTAATTGGAAGTTAATGACATGTGTAATATCATCAACATCAATCCCTCTTGCTGCCACATCTGTTGCAACAAGCATTTGAATTTGTTTGTTACGAAACGACTTCATGACCAGGTCTCTTTGATTCTGACTAAGGTCACCATGAAGGGATCCGGCATTATAGCCATCATCAATCAGTTTTTCTGCGACACGCTGAGTGTCTCGTTTTGTACGACAGAACACTACGGAAAAAATATCGGGATTGGCATCAGCCAGTCGCTTTAAAGCCAAATAACGATCACGGGCATTGACTAAATAATATTCATGGCTGACATTTGTAGCACCTTGATTACGGGAGCCAACTGTGATCTCATCAGGATTATGCATGAATTTTTTCGCGATAATTGATACCTCCTTGGGCATGGTAGCAGAGAATAGCCATGTACTTTTGTCATCCGGTGTATGAGATAAAATAGAGGTAATGTCCTCATAGAATCCCATATTCAGCATTTCATCTGCTTCATCTAATACAGCATATTCAATTTTAGAGATATCAACCATCCTTCGGCCGATCATATCTTTCATCCTGCCCGGTGTGGCTACAACGATCTGCGCTCCCCTTTTAATCGATTTTGCCTGATCAGAAATACTGGCTCCTCCATAAATGGCAGTCACATTAAGGCCTTTATAGAATTGTCCGTAAAGCTTTAACTCATTGGTAATCTGAAGACATAATTCCCGGGTAGGAGCAAGTATAAGGCCCTGTGTGGTGCGGCTTTCAATATTTATTTTCTGAATCATGGGAAACCCAAATGCGGCTGTTTTACCGGTTCCGGTTTGCGCCAGTCCCACCAGGTCCCTTTCGTTTTCTAATAATAATGGAATCGCTTTGATTTGTACCTCGGTAGGTGATGTAAAACCAAGGTTTTGAACGGCTTGAAGAATTCTGTCTTCAAGTCCGAGTTCATGAAATGTACTCATTCTTAAGTTAAGTATTCGATCTTGTTATAACATGCTGCATTAGAAGTGAATCGACATACTTAAACCTAAACTTCACACAACATTTCCTCACCCTGAGGACGATTGATACGCCTTTTTGATTATGGCGATCGAGGCGCAAAGATAGCTGTTATAAATCAATTCTTAGCTTAAATGTCATTTAAGTGTTTAATTAGCTCCCGGATGGCTAAACTTCTGTGACTGATCGCATTCTTTTCAGCAAGAGGCA
Organism: Flavobacteriaceae bacterium; assembly: GCA_013042625.1. Lineage (GTDB taxonomy): Bacteria > Bacteroidota > Bacteroidia > Flavobacteriales > Flavobacteriaceae > SHLJ01. The sequence goes on from JABDPU010000140.1 coordinate 9,012, forward strand.
TTTCAGCAAATGTTAGATGCTGCCCCATAGGTTGAAAAATAGGGTCATAGCCAAAACCGTAATCTCCTGTTTTTCTCTCTGTAATTTGACCTTCACAAATACCGGTAAAGGTTTTGAGTCCCGATTTCATTCTTAAAGCCATTACGGTTTTAAACCTGGCATTGCGATTCTTGACATGAGTCATTTTATGAAGGACTTTATTCATATTCGCTTCGGCATCACGATCTGCTCCGGCATAACGAGCTGAATAGACTCCTGGTTCAGCGTTCAAAGCATCGATTTCAAGTCCGGTGTCATCGGCAAAACATTCATAACCGTAATGTTCATAGATATATTGGGCTTTTTGAATGGCATTTCCTTCAATGGTTGGTTTGGTCTCGGGAATATCTTCAGAACACCCGATTTGTTTTAATCCAACGATTTTCCAATTATCTCCTAACAAGGATTGAACTTCTTTTAATTTGTGTTCATTATTGGTGGCAAATACCAAGGTCTTCATCCGTTCTTATTTTTTCAAAAATAAGCTATTTGAGATTGATAATTCTATTAAATTCCTGAGGATCAGCTCCTTTAATTGATGAAAATTTTCAGATTAAAATACCGAATATATAGCCCAGGAAAACACATCAATTTTTTTCCTTCCTTTCAACGGAAAAAGTGACGTTTATAAGCCCGTTTTTCGTAAATTGTAGTAACAAAAAATGAAAGCAATACACCTAGCCATTTCTTGTGCAGGAAGCGGGATAGGACAGTCGATTGTTGATTCATGCAAGCTTTCCGACCTTCCACTTGTAACCTACGGATTTGATTGTAATCCCAGGGCCTATGGTATATACGATTGTGACCAGCAAGTACTTACGCCCAAGATCAATGACCCCAATTATATTTCTGAGATCATTGAAATCTGCAAGATCAAAGGTATAGATATTTTCATTCCCGGAACCGATCATGACGTACACCTCGTTTCGAAGCATGTACAGTCATTTAATGAGGCTGGAATTGAGGTGATAGTGTCTTCTCCTGAGTTTGTAGACATCGTCAGGGATAAGGAACAGACGAGCACTATACTGAATAAGGTAGCACCATTGTTTGTAAAAAGTTATAGAAAGGATGCCATTTTCTATGCTCTTCAACGGAATGAAGTTGATTTCCCACTTATAGCCAAACCCTTAGGTGGATCGGGATCGGTAGGAATACAAATCCTACTTGATCGGTCTGACCTTGCTCACTTAAAAGATGATGATGTGGTACAGGAACTCGCTGTACCCGCTACTGATGATATCAACTATTCCTATTTCATGGATCAGATCAGTCTGAGGATCAACCCACAGGTTTCAGAATTATCAATTCATATGGTCACAGATCGAAATGGACGATTAATGGGCAGGATGGTGACATATAATAAGCTGAAAAGCGGCGTTCCTATTGAGATTCTTCCGTATGAGAATGAGGAGGTATGGCAAGCCATTGAACCTCTTATTGAGGATTTTATTGAACGCGGTTGGAGGGGCCCGCTTAATATTCAGGGCAGGCTAACTGACAATGGCCTTAAACTCTATGAGATGAACGCAAGATTCACTGGAATAAGTGGATTAAGAGCGCATCTTGGTTTTAACGAGGTAGACGCCTGCATCAGGAGTTGGCTACACCTTGATGATAAAAGGAGTAAACTTACTTTTAATCCGAATCTGTTCGGCCTGCGTCAAACATCGAATATGGTCGTTCATTTAAGCAGGTCTCAGGAGGTTTCGGAATTGGTGGATATATTGAGTCCAAAAGAAACAAAAAACAAGCAGACCTTGTTGATAACAGGTTCTACAACTTATCTCGGGTTGAATCTATTAGAAACTTTAAGTTCAGAATACCCCGAAGACTATCACATATGGGTACTTTCAAGAGATGTTGAAAAAGCTAATCATCTTCATAACGACAATGTGCGCATTTTTGGATTTTCAGATCTGGAGCAAGGGAAACTGCCCATTGGAAATGTTGATTTCCTGATTCATACCGCTTTTTCCCGTCCGTTTAAATCAAAAGAAAACATTGCCAACAGCCTGAGGATCACTTCAAAACTTTTCAGTATTGCTGCACAGCATCAGGTTGCTCATATCATTAATGTTTCTTCACAGTCGGTTTACGGCAGGATTGAAGATAAGCCATTGCGAGAGAGCTCAAAAATTGCTCCGGAATCTATATATGGCCATGCAAAATATAGTGCAGAATTGATGCTGAAAGAACTGTGCCGCCCTCATAAACAGATTAAGCATACCTCTCTGCGATTACCCGGACTGACCGGAGCGGCAAATGGAATTTTGGAAATCGATCCTGTATCAGAGCTTGTAAGACAGCTTAAAAACGGAGAGGATTTACAAGTGGACGGAGAATTGACCGCATTTGACAGATTAGATATAAGGGATGCCGTCGCTGCGTTGATCGCATTTATTAGTAAAGACGATAAAAATTGGAAATCCGTATACAATGTCGGTAATCCAAACCATGTTAATAGTAAAGAATTGTCTGAAAAAGTATTGAAGATTGGGAAGGACTATATTCCCGATAATCGTTCGATATTGAAATTTCACAATACAGGTACTGACGCAGAGCAAGGGATGGATTCGTCACAATTTATGGAACATACAGGATGGTCTCCAAAATACTCTCTGGAAGAAACGATAGATTCCTTATTCAGATATGAGCATTAATTATTAAGTTTAATTTTAATTCAGTTAAAATTAATTTTTAATTCCTGATATAAATCATCTAATTTTCTCTAATAGAAATTTAAATTTATAATGAACAATAAGTTAAATCACTACATATGAATATAAATATTGAATATGTTCGAATGGATAATAGCGAGGCCCTCAATGACTATGTAAGGGGTAAATTGCAGAAAATCAGCAGAAAGTATGAGTTTGTTATCAATGCTGACGTGCATTTCGAACATGAACAGGACCCGAAAGGCAAAGGATGTATTTGTAAAATGGAACTTAGCTTACCAGGTCCGAGAATTTTTGCAACGGCCAATGAAAAAAATTATGAGATGGCTGTTAAACATACCATTGATGAATTGGTAAAACAACTTAATAAACGTAAACAGGTTTTTAAAACCCATTAGTTGAATTAGATAATTGATTGAATTGAAAGAAAAAGGGGCTCAGCCCCTTTTTTTGTTGTAGAAATTAGATTTTTATTCTCTGCGAAGGCCCAAGAGCCTCTAACTGCATTTTAATAGGACGGAATAAAGAGGCCTCATAGGAATTACTAAGCCTGAAAACTCATTTGTTTTCAGATTCATGAGCCTGCTTTATTTGTGATGATAAGATTCTCCCCTGATAATTGTAAATGCCCTGAAGAGCTGCTCGGCGAAAAAAATCCGTACCATCTGATGAGAAAAAGTCATCTTTGAGAGAGAGATACTTTCGTTAGCCCGTTTATATATTTCCTGAGAAAACCCATAGGGTCCACCGATTACAAAAACGAGTTGTTTCATCCCGCTGTTCATTTTCTTCTGAAGATATTTGGCCAATTGCTCCGAAGACATCTCACGTCCATTCTCATCCAGTAAAACCACAATGTCATTGGGATTGAGCTTTTTCAGAATCAATAATCCTTCGGCCTTTTTTTGCTGCTCGACATCAAAAGCCTTCCTGTTCTTTAAATCCGGGATTATAGTGAGTTCTGTCCGGGCATAATGCTTTAACCTGTTAAAATACTCATCGAAGAGATTGGAAACTTCCTTTCTATCTGTTTTTCCTATGGCAATTAGTTTAATGGTCATTTCCTGTTAGTTCGAAAAATGGTTTCAACAATGCTTTTTAGTTTGTTGTAATCCCAAATTAGTAAATAAATATTGGCAAGCAACATTAAACCTGCAACATAAGGAGTACCCTTAAAATGCATGGCAGTAACAATAATAAAAATATTGATGGCAATTGGAAAATACAGCAAAGCACCAAAAAATGAAGTTCTGGGTACGAGTAATAATGCTGCTGCCAGCAATTGTATAAGTCCGAGAAAATTCCAGTAGAACCCGGTTCGATACAGGGCTTCAAAGAAAAAACCAATCGGTGAATCCAGTCCCAGAACGGTAAAGCGTTCTCCAAGTACTTTTTTTAATCCTGACGGAAGAAAGGCCAGAGCCAAAAGTATTCTGACAAACCATGTAAAAAGCTTGAAAAGTGTTTTCTGGCGAATTGTGTTGATTAGCTTTTCCAAAACAATAGTTGCTCTATATCACGGACGAATGATCCCTGAAATTGTTACCGCTAAACCGGTAGTTAAATTGGGAAAAATACTCTAATTTCGTGAGAACCTAATTTACAAATTATGATCAACAAGGAGCAATTTGAACATGAATTGACCTTAATAATTGACAATGCTATTCGGGAGGATGTTGGCGATGGGGACCATAGTTCACTGGCCTGTATCCCTGAGACTGCTTCCGGCAAGGCCAAATTGCTGGTAAAAGATGAGGGCATACTCGCCGGGGTGGAGTTTGCGCGAGGTGTATTTAAGGCGGTTGATCCTGAGTTATCCATGGAGATTCTGCTTGAAGATGGTTCTGAGGTGAAATATGGTGATATTGCTTTTTATGTTGAAGGATCTTCACAAGCAATCCTGAAAGCAGAACGGCTGGTTCTTAATGCTATGCAGCGCATGAGCGCCATAGCTACCAAAACACATTCATATGTTGGTTTATTGAAGGGAACGAATACCAAAGTTCTGGATACGAGGAAAACAACCCCGGGAATACGAGCACTTGAAAAGTGGGCCGTTAAAATTGGGGGAGGAGAGAATCATAGATTTGCCCTTTATGATATGATCATGCTCAAGGACAACCATATCGATTTTGCCGGAGGAATCACTAAAGCCATAAACATGACAAGGGCCTATTTAAAGGAGACTGGAAGAGACCTCAAGATCATTGTGGAAGCACGGGATTTAAAGGAGGTTGAAGAGATATTAAGCAATAAAGGCGTATACCGCATTTTGCTGGATAACTTCAACTACGAGGATACAAGAAAGGCTGTTGAGCGCATTGGTGATCAATGCCTTACGGAGTCTTCTGGTGGTATTACGGAGCAAACCATCAGGCACTATGCGGAATGCGGAGTCGATTATATTTCCTCAGGAGCACTGACGCATTCAGTGAATAATATGGATCTAAGTCTGAAAGCGGTTTAAGATGTCAGATGATGTTGAAGATAAATTAGAACGAATCCCGGTCATTAATTGGATAGTCAGGCTGCTGAAGTCGATAAAATTACCCGGCTTTGAAGGATTATCTCTCTATGATCTCATGGAGATGTACCTCATCGGAATTGTGGAAGGAGCCCTGACGACAAGGGCGAGTGCCATCGCCTTTAGTTTTTTCACGGCGATATTCCCCTTCCTCTTGTTCATTATTATCGTCATTCCCTATATACCCTTTGATAATTTCCAGGAGGATTTTCTGGTGTTCCTGGATTCATTCCTTCCACCACAAACATCGGACTTCTTCAATGAAAATATTTTTGAGAACATCAATCGTAGTAACAGCGGCCGATTACTGTCAACAGTATTTTTGTTGTCGCTGCTTTTAATGGCAAACGGTGTTAGCGCAGTATTCTCTGGCTTTGAGCATTCCTATCACGATCAACTCACCCGAAATGTCATTAAACAATACTTATATGCAACCGGAGTGGCCATTATTCTGGCCATCCTCGTTATTGTTACCGTAGGTGTTGTAGGATATTTTGAGATTTATGTCATGGAGAACCTTCGGGACTTCGGATATATAGATAGCAACCAGGAACAGACAGGTATTAAGCTGGGTAAATATGGTTTCTTCGTGATTATGATCTACCTGGCCACCGCTACATTGTATTATTTTGGAACAAAAGAAGGAAGACACTCTAAGTTCTTTTCAATAGGGGCGTTACTGACTACCTTACTTATTTTGCTCACCTCTTATCTCTTCGGAATATATATAGAGAATTTCTCAAAGTATAATGAGCTTTATGGTTCAATTGGGGCCTTGCTTATCTTGCTATTCTACCTTTGGCTTAATTCTAATATTTTATTATTAGGCTTTGAACTGAACATCTCTATTCATAACCTGCGGAAAAAATCTCAGACCGATGAATAGTATATTGCTGTTTTAATGATAAGAAAGAAATAATATCACTCCTCATTGTTAACAACAAGGGTCTTTCAGACTTCAATTTAAAAACGAAACCCTTTACCTTTATGCCGTGTCGCACTTCGTTGATATCATACTACCCATTCCACTTGAAAAACTCTTCACATATCAAATAAGTGATGAAGAGTCTCAGCTCCTAAGGCCAGGCATGCGAGTTGCAGTTCCCTTTGGGAAATCTAAGATATACACGGGCCTTGTGCATCACCTTCACCAGGAACCACCACATGCCTATGAGGCAAAAGAGATCTATGAAATCCTTGATGAAGAGCCAATTGTTACAGAGAAACAATTAAAACTTTGGCAATGGATTAGCAGCTATTATATGTGCACTTTGGGTGAGGTGCTTAGAGCAGCGGTTCCCGGTATTTTTCTCCTGGAGAGTGAGACTATCATTACCCTAAACGGGGAAAACAGAGACGGGGACAAATCACTGAATGACAATGAATTTTTAGTTTATGAAGCTTTGGTACACCAGGAATCGATCAAAGCACAGGATGTGGCTCATATACTCGACCGAAAGAGCATCCTACCCTTGCTAAAATCGATGATTGACAAAGGTGTTATTAAGGTAAGGGAGGAGTTACAGGAAAAGTATAAGCCCAAATTGACCCGCTTTGTAAAAATTGAGGAGAGGTTTCGAAATGAGAAGGATTTAAATGAATTGCTTGAAGGTATGGACAGGGCACCTAAACAGCGTGATCTGATCCTGGCCTATTATTCTATGACTTCTGATAACGAACTTGTTGCGGTTCCGGGTTTGTTGGCTAAGGGCCATGGCAGTTCTCAACAACTAAAAGCACTAATAAAAAAAGGAATTTTTTCTGAGCACTATCTGGAAACAGGTAGACTCCCAAGTTATGATGAAGAAAAGCAGCAGGTGAAAACCCTGACAGACCTTCAGCAAACAGCACTCACCCAAACAAAGAAATTTTTTGAGGATGGTAAAACGGTTTTATTGCATGGTGTGACAGCATCAGGAAAAACCGAGATATATGCAAGTCTGATTAAGGAGACCATTGAAAGAGAAAAGCAGGTATTGTATTTAGTTCCGGAGATTGCCCTCACAACTCAGCTGGTGGCCAGAATGGAAAAATTGTTTGGTGATGAAATGCTAGTCTTTCACTCCAGATATTCCTTGAATGAACGCGTTGAAGTTTGGAATCATGTTCTAAAGGGCAGTCAGAGGGCAAAGATTGTCCTGGGAGCGCGATCGGCGGTGTTTTTACCATTTAATGATCTTGGACTGGTTATAATTGACGAAGAGCATGAACCTTCCTATAAGCAATTCGACCCGGCACCCCGTTATCATGCCAGGGATACTGCAATAGTTCTGGCTCAAATGTTCTCCTCATCAACCATAATGGGTTCGGCAACACCTAGCCTGGAATCGTATTATAATGCTGCAATTGCCCAGAAATACGGACTGGTTGAACTCAAATCGCGTTTTAATGATGTTTTGATGCCCGAAATAGAATTGATAGACCTAAAGGATAAATACAGGCGAAAACGCATGACTGGTCATTTTAGTGACCGCCTGATCCAGGAAATGGAAGAGGCACTTGAAGGTAATTTCCAGATCATATTGTTTCAAAACAGGAGAGGATTTTCACCCATCGTGGAATGCAATACTTGTGGAAATTCACCGCAATGCCCGAATTGTGATGTTTCGCTGACCTTCCATCAATTTAAGAATCAGCTGAGATGTCACTACTGTGGATATAATCTGCCCATGATACAGCAATGCCAGGCTTGTGGAAGCCCGGAGTTAGATAGTAAAGGTTTCGGAACGGAGCAGATAGAGGAGGAGGCTAAAGTCTTGTTTCCGGAGGCGAAGGTAGCCAGGATGGACCTGGATACTACACGAGGGAAATACAGCTATAATCGTTTAATAAATAAATTGGAGAATCGGGAGATCGATGTTTTGGTTGGTACCCAGATGCTCACAAAGGGATTGGATTTCAGGCATGTAAAACTGGTTGGGATAATGAATGCAGACGCCTTGCTTAATTTCCCTGATTTCAGGGCGCATGAGAGGAGTTTTCAACTGATGCAGCAAGTCGCCGGTCGTTCTGGAAGAACTGATGTGAGAGGTAAAGTAATCATTCAAACATATAATCCGTATCATCGAATCGTTCAACAGGTTTCTGCCTATGATTATCAGGATATGTTTGATGAGCAATTGGAACAGAGAAGGACCTATAGGTATCCACCGTTTTACAGGCTTATACGAATTACCCTTAAGCATAAGGATTTCAATAGGGTAAATGAAGGCAGTGAATGGCTGGCTATGGCTTTAAAACGCAGAATCCCGGCTGAGGTATTGGGACCGGAGTTTCCACCAATAGCTCGTATCAGAAGGCAGTATCTTAAAAATGTCCTGGTGAAGATTGGTCCTGGTCAGTCCATAGGAAAAACGAAAGAAGCTATTCTGAAAGTCAGAAATAGCTTCTTCAGTATAAAAGATTATAGACCTATAAGGGTAATATTAAATGTCGATTACTATTGAGGTTAAATGTTGTTCAAGGCATCAACCAATTGAGTTTTCTTATTTCGGCTCAATGGTATTTCAAATGATCCCACTTCTACATTCTTGCTATTAAATCGATCGATTTTATCTAGGTTTACTATATAGGACTTATGTATTCTCAGGAATTTTCCGGCAGGTAATTCTGCTTCAAAGGCTTTCATTGTAGAAAGCACAACAAGACTATTCTCTTCTGTTACTACTTTCACATAATCACCCAGGGCTTCAATCCATTTGATATCCTTAATATAAACCTTACGTTTTTTAAGATTGCTCTTCACAAATATATGTTCACCATCAGTTTCATTGAAGTCCAGTTTGAGCTTATGCTGCTCTATGGCCTTATCAACGGCGGTGTTAAAGCGTTCTCTCGTGATTGGTTTTTGAAGGTAGTCGGTTGCGTCGTAATTAAAAGCCTTGAACGCATATTCAGTCTTACCTGTGACAAAAATAATTTGAGGTTTGTTATTAAGAACATCCAGAAGTTCAAAGCCGTTAAGAACGGGCATTTCGATGTCCAAAAAGATTAGGTCTACTTTGTGAGTATTGAGTCCGTTTTTGGTCTCCAGAGCACTGCTATATTCAGCAATCAAATTGAGATTGGGATGATTCTCAATCAATTTGACTATAGACAAGCGCTGGATTGCGGAATCATCTACAACAACACAATTTAAAGTCATAACATTTAATTCTTTAGGTTAAGATATCGACAATAGTACAAAAATTTCGGTTAAAAACCAAAAAACATCGACAAAGTGTATTTATTAACAAAATTTTAACAATAGTTTTATTCCATAAAAATTAGAGCAAAAATGTTGCCAAAGCTCATTATAATGGTTATTTTTGCAGGCGTTTTTATGAACAATTATAAAATAATTTAAACAGAATTATGAATCATTACGAAACTGTTTTCATTTTAAATCCCGTTTTATCTGAAGAGCAGATAAAGGAAACAGTAAAGAAGTATGAAGGTTTTCTTACTTCAAAAGGGGCTAAGATGATAGCCAAAGAAGATTGGGGCCTGAAAAAGCTGGCTTACCCAATCCAGAATAAGAAAAGTGGTTTTTACCATCTTTTTGAGTACACCGTTGATGGTGAGGTGATCAATCAACTTGAAGTTGAGTTCAGACGTGACGAGCGCTTTATGCGATATCTCACAGTGAAATTAGACAAGCACGCAGTAGCTTGGGCTGAGAAACGTAGAATAAGAGACAAAGAAAAAGCGTAAGCATGGCAAGTATTGAACAACAGGCAAAAGGAAAGAAAGACGGAGAGATCAGATATCTGACTCCGCTTAATATCGAGACGGTTAAAGCAAAGAAATATTGCAGGTTTAAAAAGTCCGGTATAAAATATATTGACTACAAAGACCCGGATTTCCTCATGAAATTCGTGAATGAACAAGGTAAGATTTTACCAAGGCGTCTAACCGGAACTTCACTGAAATACCAGAGAAAGGTTTCAGTTGCAGTGAAACGTGCACGCCACCTGGCATTGATGCCTTATGTAACTGATCTTTATAAATAATACTGGCATAACTATGGAATTAATATTGAAACAAGACGTCGAAGGACTCGGATTCAAGGATGACATTGTAACTGTCAAAAATGGTTATGGTAGAAATTTCCTGATTCCCCGGGGGGTTGCTCATTTAGCAACACCTTCGGCCAAAAAAGTACTTGCCGAAAACTTGAAGCAACGTGCTTTTAAAGAAAAGAAAGTTATTGATGATGCTACAGCGCTCTCTGAATCACTTCAGGCACTGGAAATTAAAATTCCTGCCAAAGTTGGTTTGGGAGATAAACTGTTCGGTTCGGTGAATAATATCAATGTTGCCGATGCCCTTGAAAAGGAAGGCCACGAGATCGATAAGAAATTTATCAATGTGATTGGTGGAAATGTTAAGCGTTTGGGCAAATACAATGCGGTCATCAGATTGCACAGGGAAGTAACACTCGATTTACCATTTGAGGTTATTCCTCAGGCTAAATAGTTTGAACATTGAATTACCAATTATAAAAACAACCGCTTTTCAAGCGGTTTTTTTATTATGAAATATAAACGTTTAACAAAAGAACAATTAGAGGAATTACACCAGGAGTTTATCAATTTTCTGGCAACACAGTCGATCACAGTTGACGAATGGGACTCTATAAAAACAGATAAGCCTGAAGTCGCCGAACAGGAACTGGATGTCTTTAGTGAACTGGTTTGGGAGGGCGTACTGCAAAAGGTTCAGTATCTGGAGAATATCTCGAAGCAACACCTCTATTTATTTGAAACTACAGAGGCTGAAATTCGCCTGATTGGATTAAAAATTCTGAATGAAGCCATTGACCTAACCACCGCTGAAGGTTTTAACTGGCTCAGGGAAAACCTGATGGATGACTCTGTTGAATTGTTCCATGCCAATAAAGCCTATTCAGAGGATCCACTCATAGACCGATTTCAACTGATCGAACAAGGAGCGGTTATCACCAAGGGAGATTTGTTCCGCTATTTTGATCGTTTGGTTGGATAAACACGTAAAAATTTGAGATATTTGTTCATCTTCATTTGAACATGGCACAAAAACCAAGAATTCCGAAGGGAACCCGTGATTTTTCTCCTGCTGAGGTAACAAAGCGTCAGTATATTATTGAAAGTATCCGATCTAATTTTGAAGCGTTTGGCTTCCTGCCAATTGAAACCCCGAGTTTCGAATTATCAGATACCCTATTGGGTAAATATGGTGATGAAGGGGACAGGCTGATCTTCAGGATTCTCAATTCTGGTGATTATCTTTCTAAAGTTGATCCTTCCATACTTGCTGATAAGGACTCGGCTACTTTGGCCGGATCTATTTCTGAAAAAGCATTGCGCTATGACCTCACCGTGCCGTTTGCACGCTATGTCGTGCAACATCAAAACGATATTGTGTTTCCCTTCAAACGATACCAGATCCAGCCTGTATGGCGTGCTGACCGGCCGCAGAAAGGACGCTTCCGGGAATTCTTCCAGTGCGATGCCGATGTCGTTGGAAGTAAATCCCTCTGGCAGGAAGTGGAATTCATTCAACTGTATGATGCCGTATTTCATGATTTGAAGCTGAGTTCGGTTCAGATAAAGATCAATAATCGAAAGATATTATCCGGAATTGCAGAGCTAATCGATGCAACCGATCAATTTGTTGCTTTTACAGTGGCTTTGGATAAGCTGGATAAAATAGGGAAGGATAAAGTAGAGCAGGAGTGGCGTTCCGCAGGAATTTCTGATGAAGGTATTGAAAAGATACAGCCCTTGTTCGATTTAAAAGGCCATGTGCGCGAACAAGTTTCCCAGCTGAAGGCATTGCTTGCAGACTCGGAAACAGCTATGTCTGGTTTGAATGATACTGAATTCATTCTTGATGCGCTGGATACGCTGAAATTGAAAACGGCTTCTGTAGAGCTTGATGTAACCTTAGCACGAGGGCTTAATTATTATACAGGCACTATTTTGGAGGTTGCCGCACCTGATGGTGTGCAATTGGGATCGATTGGTGGCGGCGGTCGCTACGATGACCTTGCCGGAGTTTTTGGACTGAAAGGTGTTAGTGGTGTTGGAATTAGTTTCGGACTGGATCGTATTTATCTTGCGATGGAGGAATTAAATGTATTCCCTGAGACCGTGAGCCAGGATGTGGAAGTCTTATTCATAAATTTTGGTGAAAAGGAAGCCATGTATGCTATGAAAGCTATGAAAAAACTTCGGGATTCATCTGTAAACTGCGAGTTGTATCCCGATCCTGCTAAGATCAGCAAACAGATGAACTATGCCAACAGAAGGAATATTCCCTTCGTAGTTATGGCGGGAGACAAGGAAATGGCTGATGCCCAATACAGCTTAAAAAATATGAAAACAGGAGATCAGGATACACTGTCCATTGAATCCCTGATAACTGCATTAAAATAAAAAGCTCCGGGTCTACATCCGGAGCTTTTTGGTTGAAGTAATTTTAATATCTACATCACTCATTAACTAATACCATTTTTGAAAATGAACCGCCTCGGGTATTAATCTTAAGGATGTAGGTCCCAGTACTTAAATTACTCACTTCATATTCTGAATAAGAGTTCTCTACAATCTCCTCAACAGAATATATCGCTTTACCTAATGCGTCATACACGACGATAGAGGTAATTTCTTTTAATGTTGGATTGATCAGGATTATACTGTCTATGTCATTAACATAGTGTACATCCATCTGGTCGTATTCAGGGTCATCAATATTCAATGCCTGTGTGCTGAATACAATGCTGAATCGCTCGGTATGTTCACCTGCAGTGAGGAAGAATTCATAGTCACCCAGGGTGAGATCATGATAAACTTCTAATTCACTATCATAAACATAGGCCTTCAATCCGTTTGTGTTATTTGAAAAACTGTCCAGCGAAATAGAGTTCATTCCATCTATATTGGAGTGTACTCCAAGTGCTAATGTTGTCATTTCAGTCAGGTTTCCAATACCCTGGATATTGTGTTTCTTGTCTTCAATTATCCAGTAGAGATCGTCCATCTGATCGGCAAATACTTCGGCGTCATAACCCCAGTCAATATCTGCAGTAGCATTCTCATCTATGGTCAATAGTAATTGACGTCTAAGGGTATTTATCGAATTAAATCCAATACGCACCTGTGTCCTCGGATCGTTAGAGTTAAAGGTTTGAGAATTATTGTTATTCGATTGTGCAGCCGGAGCAGTTCCTGAACCAAAAGTTATATTGGCTCCCTGGTTGGCTTCCATGAAAATGGAATTACCAGATGACTCCTTGTGATAAACACGCTGTCCGTTGTTGAAATTAATAGTACCTGTACCTTCAGCTACAACGAAGAAACCTTGTCCGACCGGAATATATCGTCCCGGAAGTTTAGTTGGTGTACCTCCTGTTCCAACATCAGGATCGTTAGTTCCCAATGCTGCAGATGGTGCTCCACCTGAGAGGTTATAGGTGCCGTATCCTCCTAAATATTCAGACAGCACGTGTGAACCGCCACCCCAGTGTTCCCAGAAATATAGGGTACCTGTTGTTGCGCCGGTCCCGCTTATTACAGGTCCGTTGTCTAAGATAAACTGATGGGCATCTATAGCTGAGGCATAAGGATTACCTACCAGGTAGTCATTGCCAGCCGATAGAGGCAGGTTGATCACTGCATTATGAGGTTTTCCATTGAAAACATAATTCTGATCATCGGAAATACCACCTGATCCGGGGCCTTTCATTGTAAAGCCTTCACCAGCTAAGAGATTACCTGTACTCCTCACATGTTGCCAAGATGGATAATCGTCATCCAACTGGTTAGCAAATTTCCATATCCAGTAATCTGCAATTCCTATCGGGTTGGTATTTGTGCCGTTATATCCTGTTGTTATCCAGTTGATATTCTGAGTATCATCAAAAATGACATCATCAACGGTATAACTGTTATTGTTTGAGGTTATATTACTCACACCTACAGGTGCTGCCCAATAGTTATAGGTATAAACATCTGCAGTTCCCTGCTGATCTCTTTCCAGCGTTCCTGAACTAGTGACTTCAAGGTCACTGCCAAGTGTTTGTACAAGCTGTGATTCACCTTCAAGGTCTATGGTTCCATCTAACTGGAGATAGTGAGTTACAGTCAGTCCGTTTCCTGTACCAGCAGCTGTGTCGCCATCGATCTGGATATCACCTGAATATTGTTTTAAGGCCAATACCGATCGGTCTCTTCCTAAAACATCATCTGTAGCTATCCTGATATCGTGACTGGCTTCTACAATGTTCCAATCAACAGACATATTTGAGTCTACAATGGACACATCATTCGGAAGATTTTGTTCCGCATCGTTCAACCAGGTTGAAGGTGTGGTCCAGTCGCCATCAGAATTTGAAACATAAGGTAGAGGAGCTGTTTGCCTGTCTACCGTATCAAGATTCCTTAAGGCACCCAGGACATCGTTACCTGATACATCATTAACATTGGTATATGTATAGATGGTCATGTCGTAGTAAGCAGCCAGGTCTGTCCACGGGATCGACCCAACTTCATTTTTTGTTATAGTTGTTGGTAATTCCTTACCACTAACAAATCCTGCATTGTCGGCAATTTCCTGGTTCATGATGAATCGCATTTGATCGACAGTTAAAGCACGGTCCCAAATCCTTACTTCATCAATGTTTCCTCTATAGTGGGCGACAGGAGTGTTTTTGCCGGCAGCTGCCAGGTAAAATGACTGATTTGTATCCACAGGAGGAGTTAAATTTTCAGTTTGGTCCAGTACCCCGTCGATATATAGATTGGCTTCTGTACCATCAAAGATGACGGCTACGTGATGCCATTTGTTTTCAGGAATTGAAACATTAGATCGGATATCTTCTGTCGATCCATTTTTCCAGCTCATTTCTACTCGACCTCCACCATCAAATCTTAGATCATAACCTTCAGTATATGCTGCATCGCGTTTCGATAAAATTGAACTGTTCTCTGAACCTGTATCACGCTTGATCCATGCAGAGACAGTAAATTCAGTGGTGTTAAGATTCAACTGATTTTCCATATCAACATAATCAGAAATACCATCAAATCTGATCGATCGGTCAGAAATAACCTGAGGGGCATATCCAAAAGTGATATATTTTGTTCCGTCGAAATCATAGAAACAAAACAGGTTACCCATTCCGTCAGATTTCATAACACGGTATGTTGCAGTCGGATCGAAAACCGGACTATCTGAAATAAGCATCAGGTAATCTCCCGGAGGATTGATATTTCGAATCGCGGCCTGAGGGATCTGAACTTTAACCAGTCCGATATCACCGCCGGTCTCTACAAATTTCCAGTGTCTTTGCATTCCCGTGAAGCTAACATCGGTGTTAAGAGCAGGAACAATTCCCGCACTCATATTCACACCAACAGGAGCTTCCGGTAAATCAAGACTAACACCATTATTTCCCCACATGAGGAATTCACGGTTGTTGAAAGTGTCTGGATTATCGGAAATGTTCAGATTATTAGTATCATAAATCTCAGTCAGTCCAATGGTTAAAATACCTTCGGTTGGACCTATGGCATCAACACCATTATTTATACTGCTGGATTGCTTTTGAAGCAGGGCAGAGGCATCATCTCTTCCAATTCCTGCAATGTCATAATTAAACCCGGCATTGTCAGACTGATCCCAGATCACTCGACCCTGAGAGTCAACATAGTCTTGAGAAGTTCCATTTACTCCAAGTGTAATTCCATACTTAACAGCAAGGTAACTGCTGATTCGGTTACGTTCCTGGGTGAGGTCACCGTCGTCTTTACGAGATGAGTAGGTGATCATTTCAACCACACGGGCATTTAGAGATGATTCCCAACCTTCACTTCGTCCGATCCAATACCTGGAATCATTGGTGTTCATATATTCAGGAATATCATTCTGGGTGGTTTCAATATCAATTTGATTGTAATACAGCTCCTGTTGAGTATCTCCGGGATTATTACGAGTATTGATAATCCCAACATTGTCATAGACCGAACCTGTTCCTATTTCAGCTACAGCATAACCATCAGGGGGACTTTGACCTGTGGAAAACGAGTCATGAGCGTAACAAATGATTTCTCCATTTACTCGTGCCGTATAATATCCGAATCCAACCCCTGTGGCATCCGTGGCATTTTGGTCGAGATGAGCATCACTACAAAATACATCCATAAAACCAAAGTTGTTCGTGATCGGGGTTTCATCTGTTATCAATACAACAAAAATATCTTGTGTATGGAAACCATATTCACTGGTGAGGAAATGACCTGCACCACTATCATGTGAAAAATCGGAATCCAGGGTATAAGTTGCATAGGCATTATCGAATTCAACCACTGGGTTAAAATTCAAATTATCAGTGACATTATCATGATAAGTCGGAGCCTGTGCAGGGTATTTTGCATAGGCATCTCCACCACGTCCCTGGTCTACCCAGTTATTCATGGACTGTCCGTCATTTAAGCTATGACCATCATTGGCTTTTAGCCAAACGGTAAGATCGGAAGTTACTCCACCAGGAGCAGTTGTTGGCTCCGCCTTTACAGTAAAGGTGATCTTATCAATGGCCAGGTCACTTCTGTAATTATTCCCGGTAATACCCTGAACACGGATCCTGATCGTCTGGCCAATATAGGCGCTTAAGTCAAAACTGATTGGGATCCATGATGAATTTCCTGAGTTTTGAACCTCGCCGTTATAACCAGTAAGGTTTACAGGAAATGTTGTTCCGCCATCTGTACTTAGATCGACGTTGAGATTACCCATGTCTTGTCCGTGCATATGATAAAACATGGTAACCCTTGGGTTTACAGTTCCTGTAAGGTCAACACATGGAGAAATAAGATTAGCTGTATTGTTATAATTTGCACTGGCTTCTGTGTACATATAATACGACCCGTCATGAGCACCATTTGGCCCGGTGTTTCCAGTTGGAGTTCCTCCTGTCTGGTTGGTCCAGTCGAAATTATCGGTCAGGTCCTGAGACCAAAGGCCAGTGCCTGATTCGAAACTCTCTTCATATGGAAAAGTGTTCACAAGTGGACCCGGACAGGTATTAAGTGTACCAGTTCCCTGAATGGCAAATCTATATGGATTCTCATCTGAATCGTCATTTCCAATAACGATCACGGCCTGGCGTAAACCGACGGCAGACGGACTAAATCGTACGTTAAATGTTGTGCTATTTCCAGCAGCAATAGGGCTAATGGGTTGCACGGTAACCGTAAAGTCTGCCGCATTTGGTCCGGCAATATTCACGAAAGGAGGTCCAACCAAATTAAGAGGGTTGGCTCCACCCTGATTAAGGATAGTGAATGTATGAACAACGGAAGAACTGACGATGACCGTTCCAAAATCGGTGTCATCTGCTACAGAAGGCGTCAGGTCGTTGTTTGCAATGCTGTTTCCTAAACCGGTAATATCGATTTCCTGGGCAGGAGAGGTTCCGGTTCCCTGGATATCAAAATTATAAGGATTTTCATCTGAATCATCATTAGCGATGGTTAAGGTAGCTGAACGAAGTCCTGTAGCGGTCGGTAAAAATGTAACATTAAAATTTGAAATTCCACCCGGTGGAACCACGTTTGCGGGCGGTGCTGAAATGGCAAAATCACCTGGATTTGCTCCACCAATTACAATAAAAGGTGCAGCACCGGTTAAATTCAGTGGTGCGGTGCCTGTATTGTGGATTGTAAATGTATGGACAACAGGTGTTCCTATAGCTACTGTGCCCCAATCGGTATCATCGGCTACTGCGGGGGTTGTATCTCCATCAAGAATTGAATTTCCAAGACCTGTCACATCCATTTCCGGTTGTGGTGAACCAGTTAATCCGCTTAGGTCAATAATTTGAATTTCGTGCGATGTGCTATTACCGCTACGATGTGACCAATGGGCGGCCTGGGTAGTGGAGTTAAAATAATAGTTTCTCCATCCACGTCCGTAAGCTGTTCCATTACCACTGGAGGTAGATGAACCTACAATTAAAGCCTCGCTGGTACTTGTAAGTCCGGCTGCAGCAATATTTACTGTTGTTTCATTTGCAGGGGCGAAGGCACTTTGAAATCGTGTCACATTCATGCCTGTATTATCAAGAACATGAACAAAGTGACGGTTGGTTCCTGCCGAATCATGGTTGGCATTAAAAGTCCAGTCTACCAGCTGATTACTGGAACCGGGAGTCATAACAGGCCAGTTATCGGCAATGGCGTCATTGGTTCCGCTGGATCCTGTATCACCAATATGATGGGCGAAGATCACAGCATTACCCCAACCGCTTACATTAGTAGCGGCTCCTATACCATTGGCACTGGCACTTAAGGTAATGTTTCCTGTATCTGATGCAGAATTTCCGGAGTCACCATGTAGTACGGTCCAGTTAGTTCCGGTGAATTCAACCACAGTAACATACACTGTAACATTATTGCCGTTCGAACCTTTTTGAACTCTTAAGGTTGATGCATTTTCAAGATACGCTAAGGCTGTGCCCGAATCTGCATCATCGGAGGTTGAATTGTTCATTATTCCTGTTATAAAAGGAATACACTTAGCAGCGTTCACCACTCCACTCAAAGCCTGAGTAGTATTATTATTCGTCCCATTAAGGGTCACTGAATATCGACCACGGACAATAAATTCATTGGGTCCGCCAGGAGTTCCAACATATTCCCATATGGAGGTATTAAATCTTGTATTAGAATTTACTGAGGCGGATTCGCGATAGTAAGACAAAGTGCCAGTTGCAGTTAATTGCCTGGCTCCGGCTAAATCATCACTTTCAAGGTTTCCTCCACTACCGGGAACACCAGCTTGGGATTTTCTGTTGTTGTTGGCTAATTCAATGGCATTGTTCAATGATGCAACCGGAGTAAATCCTGTGTTGGTTCCACCGGTGCGGCCAATATCATCCTGGAGGTGTTGAACGTTAAAATCTTGTGCGAATGAAACTGTACTAAATACAAAGGTCAGTAGCAAAGGCGCAATTCTGGTTAAGAATGTAGAATTATTCATAAGCGGTTAAGTTTATAGTTTGGGACTACTATGTGTTATAATGATATAACAATCAAATATAGAAATACCCCCTACCAAACGCAAAATTATTCGACGAAACACACATATGAATTATAAATATCTGAAATACAAATAGATACGTATAATCAACACTTCAGATTTATCTTACAAAAAAATTGAATTATCGATGAAAAGCACTATAAAAAAATAAGAGCTTCCCGAATACTCAAGAAGCTCTTTTAAGTGATTAAATATCTACATCCTATTCAACCAAAACTTTTTTGGTAATATTACCTTGTTCGGTTTCAGATTGCAGGATATAGGTCCCAGTACTTAAATTACTCACTTTATACTCGACATAGGAATTTTCCGAAGGAATATTCTCAATCGAATAAATTTTCTGTCCAATTACATTGTAAATAGTAATTGAGCTTATGTTGATATTAAATGGATTAACAATTATAATGCTATCCATATCATTAGAATAATAAACATTGAATGATCCAGTCTCTTCATCTTCCAGAATGACTTCATCGATGGCTTCTTCATCATCTGTGAGATCTGAATTATCGGTTCCTGTTTCAACATATCGGAAAACGATTTCAAATCGGCTCAGGTTTTCACCGGCTGGCAGATAGAATTCATATCCGCTTTCCATTAAATCATGATAGAGCTCGAGGTCCTTGTCATGAATCCAAACCTTCATATCTTCTTGTGCATTTAAAAGTTCATCAAGAACAATGGTATTCAATCCATCATTTTCGGTATGAATTCCCAAAGGAAGCACAGTATTTTCACTTAAATTATCTGTACCCTGAATAACGTATTTATCGTTGTTGATCAGCCAGTAAAGGTCATCGATCTGGTCTTCGTTTAACTGGCCGTCATAACCATTATCAATACCATCTGTAGCATTATCATCTACCGTAAATAACAGTTGTCGGCGCATGGTATTAACCGAATTGAATCCAATCCTGAATTGTGGCCTGGATTCTTCCTCTTCAAATAACTCGAAATCACCTAATCCGTTTGAACCTTCAGAACCGAAAGTAGGATTATCCGACTGAGGTGCTTCTACAAAAATTGAGTTTCCTGATGATTCTTTATGAAATACACGTTGCCCATTATTGAAATTAATAGTTCCGGCCGTTTCAGCTACTACAAAGAATCCTTGTGCAACCGGTATATATCGTCCGGGTGTTTTTGTTGGTGTTCCGCCGGTTCCTACATCAGGATCGTTTGTGCCCATAGCTGCAGATGGTGTTCCTCCCGATAAATTGTAAGTAGCATAACCACCTTGATATTGACTCAATACGTGTGATCCGCCACCCCAGTGTTCCCAGAAGTATAGTGTCCCTGTTGTAGCTCCAGCCCCGTTTATCAAGGCTCCGTTATCCAGAATGAATTGATTAGCATCCAGGGCAGATGGATATGGATTACCAACCAGATAATCGTTTCCTGAAGATAAGGTCAGGTTGATATCGGCATTGTTCGGTTTACCCAGGTAAACATAATTCTGATCATCCAGGATTGCACCACTGCCAGGCCCTTTCATCGTAAATCCTTCACCGGCATTAACCGTGCCTGTACTTCTAACATGTTGCCAGGAGGCGTAGTCATCATCGGGCTGATTGGCAAATTTCCAGATCCAGTAATCTGCTATACCGATAGGTGAGGCATTACTACCATTATAACCGGATGTTAACCAGTTTATATTACTGGTCCCATCTCGTAAAATATCGGGCAGAGTATAGTTGTTATTGTTGGACGTTATATTACTGATTCCTACGGGAGCAGACCAATAGTTGTAGGTATAGGTATCGGCTGTTCCTTGCTGGTCGCGTTCCAAGCGTCCTGAACTGGTAACCTCAAGGTCGCTGTTCATGGTCTGTATAAGCTGCGATTCACCTTCAAGATCGATATCGCCATCCAGGTTGAGGTAGTGGGTTACGGTAAGTCCATATCCTTCTCCGGTAGCATTATTACCATCAACCGTAAGCGTATTTGCATTAACAAACAGTCCGAGAACCTTTCTATTATCATTATTAACGGCAGGAAGATCAGTTGCATTTATGATGTTGACATCATGGTTGATCTGAACGATATTCCAATCGACCGAAACGTTTGAATCGACGATTGAAGTTGTTCCGGGAATGTTCTGAACACTTCCGTTTTCCCATGTATTCAGATTTTCCCATGTTCCGGTCTGCGTTGACTTGTAGGGTAGTGGAGCAGTTTGCCAATCCACTGTAACCAGGTTCTTTAATGAGCCCTGTATACCATTTCCTGATTCATCTTTTGTATTGGTATAGGTATAAGTTGACATCGGATAATAGCCTGCAAGATCTGACCATGGCAAGGTTGCCGTATCATCTTTAGTTGGCGTTATCGCAAGATCCTGGAAATATTTGCCACCGACGAATGAGGAGTTATCCTCTATCTCCTGGTTCATAACATACCTCAGTTGAGTGGCAGTTAATGCCGCGTCCCAGACTCTTACTTCATCAATGTTTCCATGGAAATAAGCGGTAGTTCCGGTTTTACCTGCAGCTCCGACGAAGAATGATTGATTCGTGGCTACAGGGGCAATTCGTGTACGTGTTGTATCGGCTACACCATCGATGTACAAAGTGACATCTGTGCCATCGTAAATAGCGGCTACATGATGCCATTTATCTGTTGGAATAACGACAGAAGACGTAACTTCCTGTATTGGTCCTCCGCTATTTCTCCATCGGAAGTGAAGACGTCCGAGGGTATTTATTCTCAGGTCATAACCTTCGGTAAAACCGGCGTCACGCTTCGAAAGGATGGATTTGTCTGTCGAGTTTGCACCGCGATTGATCCATGCCGAAATAGTAAATTCGGAAGGATTAACATCGAGGTTGTCTTCCATATCGATATAGTCCAGGTTTGCCGGATCGAAATAGATCGAACGCTCAAAAACGCGTTCAGGAGCCCATCCAAAGGTGATGTATTCTGTTCCGTCGAAATCGTAGGTTGTACTCAATGTAGCACCGGATTCGTCCATAACCCTGTAGTCTGCAGTAGGATCGAATACTCCGGTTGATGAAATGAACATCAGGTATCTTCCGTCCGGAGGTGTGGCAGTTCTCACAGCGTTACTTGGTAAAGAAACTTTTACGGTTCCTATATCTCCGCCATTTTCAACCACTTTCCAGATTCGGGGAATCGCTTCAAAGGAAACATTAGTGACTAAGCTTGCATCTCCAATTCCGGCACTCATATCAACGGTTACAGACATGGCTGCACCATTTAAGCTGGCGCCATTATTTCCCCACATTAGGTATTCGCCATCGTTAAAGGTATTGGAGTTGGTAGTTATATTTTCGTTGTTAGTGGTATAAATGTCTGTTAGTCCCATCGTGAGCACACCTTCAATAGGACCGGTTCCATCTGTAGCGTTATTTACACTACTCGATTGTTTTTGAAGTAATTCGGAGTCGTCATCCCGCCCGATTCCAGCAATATCATAATTGAATCCTGCATTGGCCGATTGATCCCAGATCACGGTACCGTTTGAATCGACATAGTCTTGAGAGGTACCATTAGCTCCTAATGTGATACCATATTTAACAGCCAGGTAAGACTGAACACGGTTTCTTGCCTGGGTTAAATCGGCATCAGCCAATCGTGAATCAAACGTAATAACCTCGGCTATTCTTGCATTTAAGGAGGCTTCCCAGCCCTCACTTCTGCCAATCCACCATCTACCATCGGAAGTGTTCATATATTCGGCCGTATCATTCTGGGTTGTCTCTATATCATTTGCGTTGAGATACAATTCCTGTAAGGTATTGGCCGCATTATTCCTGGTATTGATTATACTAACATTATCATAACTTGAACCTGTTCCTATTTCGGCTACAGCGTAACCATCGCCTGCACCACTAAAGGTATCATGAGCATAAGAAATAATTTCGTTATTGATACGTCCTGTATAATCACCAAAGCCTAATCCTGTGGCATCGGTCTGGTTAGTTTCTACGTGGGCATCGCTACAGAAAACATCCATAAACCCGAATGAATTGGTTATGGGTGTGTCATCTGGTATAATTACAATGAATATTTCTTGTGTAAAGAATCCATAATCACCATAAAGGAATTCTCTTGTGTTATCATCATAAGAGTAATCTCCATCTGTCGTAAATGTGTTATAGGAATTGTCAAATTCAATTACAGGGTTGAAATTAATATTTTGAGCGGCATTATCCCTATAAGTTGGTTCCTGCCCTGTTGTATTGATCTTTCCATCATCACCACGACCCTGGTCAAGCCAGTTAGACAAGCTTTGTCCATCAGTCAGGGTGTGTCCATCATTACTTTTAAGCCAAAGTGCCAGGCTTGATGTTTCTCCACCAGGACCGATAGTTGGATCTGATCGATCGATTATTGAGAAATTATCGATAGCAATATCACTTCTGTTGCCAGCTCCGGTGTTTCCTTGTATCCTGATTTTAATGGTTTGCCCGATATAACTACTTAAATCGAAACTAAGGGGTATCCATTCCGAATTATTCGCGGTCTGTGTTTGCCCGGTAATTGTTATGAGGTTGTTCGGATATGTCAGTCCTGAATCTGTACTTAAATCAACGCTAAAACTATTGACATGACTGCCATAAATATGAGCATAGAATGTTGCTCTTGGATTAGTTGTTCCAGTCAGGACAAAACAAGGTGAGATCAGGTTGGCAGTGCTACTATTATTTCCATCTGATTCTGTATAATAATAATTTGATCCATTGTATGCACCAGATGGTCCTGTACTTGCGGTCGGAGTTCCACCTGTTCCTTGGGTCCAGTCGAAATTATCTCCTGTGTCCTGGGCCCACATTCCTGTTCCTGACTCAAAATCTTCTGTATACGGGAAGGTATTGACATAACCACCACATAAATCGATCCCGGTTCCCTGAATGTCGAAGTTGTAAGGGTTTTCGTCAGCATCATCATTACCTATGGTCACCACTGCTGTTCTTAGTCCAAGGGCACTCGGATTGAAAGTTATATCAAAGGTCGTTGAACCTCCAATGCCTATGGTATTTGATGGAATGGCGGTTACTGTAAAATCTGCAGCATGAGTTCCAGAGATTGTAACATAAGGCGATGCTCCCATCAAATTAAGGGTTAAGGTACCAGTATTATAAATTGTAAAGGTGTTAACATTGGTTCCTGCGGTAATATCTACATTTCCGAAATCTGTATCGTCCGTGGTCGAAGGTGTGATATCTCCATCCACTATAGAATTACCATTACCCTGTATATCGATCTCGGGTTGTGGGGTAGTTGCAACACCAGTTAAATCGAAGTTGTATGGATTTTCATCAGCATCGTCATTAACAATTGAAAAGGTTGCCGTTCTCGTTCCTAATGCTGTTGGATTAAAAGTTATCACAAATGTCGTGGTACCTGCCGGAGTAACCGGAGTTGCAGGAGGTGTAGTTACAACAAAATCAAGAGGATTGGCTCCTGTTACTGCTGTTGCACCGAGGTTGAGGTTGGCAGTACCAAGATTATGTATTGTGAATGTATGAGCAACCGGAAATCCAATTGCCGTTGTACCAAAGTCAGTATCATCAGTGGTAGACGGCGTTATATCTCCGTCTGCAATTGATATGCCAAGCCCGGTAACATCCATTTCAGGAACAGCTGCTTGTCCGGTTCCCTGGATTGCAAATGTATATGGTGAATTGGTTCCGTTTGTGAATGTAATGGTCACGGTAGCTGTCTTAAGGCCCGGAGTACTTGGAGTAAATGTTATTATGTGATTCAGCGGTGTGCCGTTACCTGTAAGATTTCCAAGATTAGCAACAGCAGGTGTAAAGTCTGCAGAGCCCGTAATGGTGACTGTAATTCCATTTAATCGATTACCAGGACTTCCTCCTGATGCCGTGTTGTCTAGAACAAAGGTATTTGGATTATTATTTCCAACGATTATGGTACCAAAATCGGTTCCATCGGTTATCCAGGGTGTAGTATCACCACTAGTTATGGTATTACCATTACCTGTTACTGTTAATGTTCCCTGCCCATATGAAAAGGCTGAGAACAATAATACCAGGACGGTAAATTTATATTGGTTAAAACACTTCATTAGTGACTAAGTTTTAAGTAGTTTGGGACTAACTTTCACTTTATTAAGGGTCAATGAGATGTGTGACCACTCGGGCAACACATCTCATCGACCCGATTAGAATACTAACATATTTATTCTTTGATCAATCGTTTAACAAGGCTCTGTCCGGAATCGGCATCGGTCATCTTCAACAGGTAAGTTCCGGATGAAAGCGGATTGAGATTGTTTATTAATATTGTGTTTCCAGAGGTTGTGAATTCAGAATGAATTAAACGTCCTCTGATATCATACAATGCGAGTTGCATACTTCCAGCCTCGAATTGTGATGGCAGATCTATTTCAATTTCTGAATCGAATGGATTCGGATATATTTTCAAATCAGCCAAGGATTCATCTTCCAATCCGAGTGTATCAACAGTTACGTCCACCTGAATCGTGACCTGATCATTGCCACATAGCGGATCGGTACTGGTGAGAATCACATCGTATTGACCACTGGCACCATAGGTATAAACCGGATTGGTGTCTGTTGAAGTTCCTGATCCATCACCAAAATCCCAGCTATAGGTATCGGCGTCGGTTGAGGTATTGGTAAATGTCACCTCACCATTATTTGATGGATTAACAACATGAGAGAAATTCGCAACCGGTAGCGGATCAACATTTACGATCACTTCTTCCCTGGCGCTCTTAATTGGAGAGATTTTCCAGTCGTAAAAGAAGTAATAGTAGTTGGTATCTACATTTGAATTTTTGATTGAAATCGAACCATTATTGTAAGGATAATTGGTTCCGGCAGCTGCGTTATTTCTCCACAGATTAAAGCCTGATGACATTTCGGCACTTGCTAATCTGAGGTCATTGGCTACAGGGACTATAAAGTCAAGTGTAATTTCCTGAATTCCGGCAGACTCAACAATAATAACTCTTGAATCAAGCATGTTTCCTGCGCTGTCCTGTAATTGAACTTCAATTTCTCCGGCCTGCTGTGCATTGATCTCTACAGATTTCAATAGTACAGACTCTGTGCAATCGAATATCAGGTAACGGTCATTTTGACCACCGGCGAAGAATCCACCGTTTGTAGTATTTCCGGTTTCACCAACATTTGGTCTGGAAATTACTTGTTCAACAAAATATGATGTCGTTGCGGTTAAGGCAGGAGTTGTAAAGTTTGCTCCTGTAAATACAGGTGTATCACCTGCAATGTCATCGTACCAGTTCAGTGTTCCGGTACCGGTAGCGCTTAAGTTTGCAGTACTGTTCTCGCAAATAGTTGTATCTGATGCGGTTGGATTAGAGGTAGTAGCTACCAATGTTATATTCTGAACGGTTTTAGTATTGTTTGAAATACTTACACCGTTAATAGTTTGTGATACATATCCCGGCGCCTCATAGGTTACGTTATATGTACCAGCTTCAAGCAGTCTGTAATAATCGCCCAGGGTAGGATTAGAGCTTACCCAGGTATTTAAATTCATATCATCATGCCCTGTGATCTTTATATTGGCTTCAACAGGGTTTCCAGACTCGTCCGATACATTTCCCTGTAATCCGTAATCGGCCTGCTTCATATAATCGAGAAAGGCTTGCTTATTCCAGTTCCAATGATTTGGTAATTGGTTACCAGGAAGGAATTTGGTGTCGGATAATTCTATTGTTACTTCTTTGGAATGCCTGAAATAGTTCATGTAGTCCTGTCGGCCACCATAAACAACATACCATTGAGCTCCGTTGGTTACACCCGGACTTGGGTCTATACCTGAATCATAATCAACGGTCATATAGTTACCGGGAACACCTGGAGAATTATGCACATTATCGGCGTATTCAACTGAGATATACTCGAAGTAATCATGATCTACATGCTGATTGTAAGTGTTGTCGTAAGGGTAGTTAACCAGCTCAACACCACCGTGGAAATTAGCTGCCAG
Organism: Flavobacteriaceae bacterium; assembly: GCA_013042625.1. Classification (GTDB taxonomy): domain Bacteria; phylum Bacteroidota; class Bacteroidia; order Flavobacteriales; family Flavobacteriaceae; genus SHLJ01. Next base: position 36,285 of record JABDPU010000140.1, read on the forward strand.
TACGATGTTTCGAGA
>JABDPU010000142.1 GCA_013042625.1 Flavobacteriaceae bacterium
AAATTTTTCTGGGAGGCGATACTCATAAACGGCAAAGGCAATTTTGGATCACAATGATAACCCCCCGGATAAATACTATGTGGCACGACCCAGCCAATCATGCCATAACTAATGGTCTCTTCATAACCTTTGGGAAGATTTTTATTTATGACCTGCCTTAATTTTTCAATCGGCCCTTTTCTTTCTTCAGGTATCTGAGAAACATATTCTTCGGGTGTAGTGGCTTTGTACTGCATATAACTCTAATTGTTGGTAATTATAACTTTCGAACTATGCTTAAAGTTAACCAAAATCCAATGATCTAAAGAACGTTATTTGGAAAGAGCACGATAAAGATCAAACCAACAATCAATCATGAGCAATATGCAACTTGATTTTATCTACGATGACCTTGGCCAGCTTTCTTTTACTTTCATGGGTCCAGCCTGCGATATGAGGCGTTAAAATAACCCGATCAGATTTGACCAGGTACTGAAATGGTTCAGGTAACTGCCTAATGTCATCCAGGTTTTCAAATGATAGTTTCTCATACTCCAATACATCTAAACCTGCACCTAAGATGGTACCATTTTCTAACGCATCTACAAGATCAGAAGTCATGACATTGCGACCCCGAGCTGTATTGATAAACCAAAATGGTTTTGTAAAAGCTTCTATATAACCTTTATTCAGCATGCGGTCTGTCAATTTGGTAAGTGGCACATGAAAGCTCAATACATCAGCTTTTCCTCTTATATCTTCGATCTCCACCTGTTTTGCAAATTGATCACCAAGGCCCGGAACTATATCATGGCAAAGAACTTCACAATCGAACCCACTAAGTTTTTTCGCAAATGCTTTTCCTGTGTGTCCATAACCTATGATTCCTATGGTTTTTCCTTCCAATTCCAAACCCCGGTTTGCCTCTCTTTTCCAAACACCCTTTCTTACTTCCCTGTCAGAACGCCTGATATTATTAAACAAGTTTAGCAGCAAGCCCATGGCGTGTTCTCCCACTGCGTTACAATTGCCTTCAGGAGCGCCAAACACCTTGACTCCCATTTCGTCGGCGGCCATGAGATCTATATTTTCCAATCCCGAACCAACCCGGCCAATAAATTTTAAATTCTCAGCTGCCTGAAGAAAATCTCTATCGATCTTAAATCGGCTTCTGATTACAAGGCCATCATAAGAGTGAACCTTTCTCTTGACACAATCTATATCAGAATTATAATCCTCATGGTTTTCAAAACCAAGGGCATCGAGTTGCTCTATAAGTAAAGGATGGTTGGTATCCAGGTGAAGAATTTTCATCATTTTAAAAATGATTAAATCTGAAGAATGATCTTGGCTATCCAGAAATAGATCAGTATGCCGAAGATGTCATTGCTGGTTGTAATAAACGGACCCGTGGCAATGGCGGGATCAATACCTCGTTTATCCAGAAAAAGCGGCACAAAAGTTCCAATAATCCCGGCAACAATTATTACTGCGATCAGGGAAACCGAAATGGCAAGGGCTGTATATAAATTCTTTTCCCAGGCCCAAATAAAAAGCAACAGGAACATGGCCAAAATCACCCCATTAAGTGCGGCCAGAAGCATCTCTTTAAACAACCTGGTATTCACACTTCCTTTAACGTCATCATTGGCCAGACCCTGGACAATAATTGCACTGGACTGAACTCCAACATTTCCTGCCATGGCGGCAATAAGAGGAGTAAAGAAGAAAAGCACAGCATGGTCTTTAAGCATAGCTTCAAAATCTCCCATGATAAGCGCAGCACCAACACCGCCAATCAAACCAAGGAATAACCAGGGTAAACGTGCTCTTGTGAGTTCGAGTATGCTATCACTGGATTCAACGTCTTGTGTAATACCCGCAGCCAGCTGATAATCTTTTTCCGCCTCTTCCTTGATCACATCTACAATATCATCAATAGTAATCCGACCTTTCAGGATTTTGTCATCATCTATAACAGGAATAGCTTCAAGATCATACTTCTGCATGAGCTTTGCTACCTCCTCGGCATCATCATCAACATGAACCGAATCAACCTTAGGGATATAAACACTGGAGATCTGGTAATGGTCGGGTGCCATGAGTAAGTCCTTTAATGACAGTCTCCCTATCAACCTATCGTCCTTGTCTACAACATATATGGAATGAACGCGTGTTACATTGGCGGCCTGCTGACGCATTTCACCTACACATTGAGTTACATTCCAATTCTCATTGACCTTCACCAATTCCTTTGCCATCAAACCACCGGCTGAATGCTCATCATAGGCAAGTAATTCCTGGATGTCTGCTTTGAGTTCCTCATCCTTGATCTTCTCAATGACCTTCTGCTGCTTATCCTCAGGTAGCTCCGCTAAAATATCAGCAGCATCATCTGTATCCAGCTCAACGACCTCCTTAGCAATTTCTTTAGCCGATAGATTATCAAGAATTTTCTCCCTGATATCTTCATCTAATTCTGAAAGAATATCAGAAGTCTTTTCGCTATCCAGGAGTTTTATGACATAGATGGCCTGTTCAAAACTTATTTCTTCCAGAATCTCAGCAATATCAGCATAATGGTATTCATCCATTATCTCAAAAACCTTTGCCTTATTATCAGCATTGATCAGAGATTGGACCTGTTCTACCAATTCCTCATTGATCTTAAATGTGATATGTTCTTTCTTATCTTCTTCCAAACTAGTCAGATTTTTTATCGTTCTGAATCAGTTGAGTTAACTCAATGAATTGTTGTACTTCTAATTGTTCCGGGCGCTGGCCAAAGATAACATTTGCTTTTAACTTATCTGAAAGCCCAAATGATTTTAGACTATTCCTGAGCGTTTTTCTTCTTTGATTAAATGCAGTCTTAACCACTCTGAAAAACAAGGCTTCATCACAGTCTAATTTGAAATCATCCTTTCTCCTTAGTCGAATGACGCCGGATGTCACTTTTGGGGGTGGATTAAAAACTGACGCAGAAACTGTAAACAGGTATTCTACATCATAAAAAGCCTGCACCAGTATCGATAAAATTCCATATTTTTTACTCCCAGGACCTTCACAAATCCTCTCTGCCACTTCCTTTTGAAACATGCCACAGAACTCAGGTATTTGCTCACGGTTCTCTAAAGTTTTAAATACGATTTGCGATGAAATATTGTATGGGAAATTTCCAATTATGGCAAGAGGCTCCTGATTGAATGTCCCGTTGATATCCAGTTTCAGAAAATCTCTCTCGAGAATTCGTTCCTGCAGTTCGGGAAAGTGTTCCTCTAAATAGGTGACAGATTCAGAATCGATCTCATTAACATACACCATTGCAGATTGCTTCAGGAGATATTTGGTGAGCATACCCATTCCGGGGCCAATTTCAAGTACAATATTATAGCCGTTCAATGATAACGAATCCGCAATTTTCTTTGCGATGTTCTCATCAATCAGAAAATGCTGGCCCAGATATTTCTTTGCTCTGACACTCATTTAATGAAATTCTACTTCGTATTCGTCAATGATTTCCAGTTCTGTCCGAAAGGCCAGGACCTTATCAGTAAATGCTTTTAAACCTTCCTGTCTCAGCCGTTGGGCATCCCGTTGATAATACAGATCAAGTGCTTCACGTGACTTAGCCCTGTATTGAACAGAATAGGTTGTTCCTCCCGTTTTTTCTTCCACCATTACCCTGGTTAATTTAGCATTTGTGAAACATCCTGTTGCCAGGACCTGGGGAATATGAGATTTGATCCAATTCAGCCATTTTTCATGAATTGAATCATCGACATTTACAGTAACATTATAAATGATCATAACATGTATTTTACATCCGCATCAAAGGGAAATACTCCAATTGATTGGAAGAGATCTGTACTACGCTAAAAGTATGGATTTTGAGGGAAGTGATTGCAGAACTGCTCGAGATTTTAATTGATTGAATCTCCTCTCAAGGTTCTGTATTTTTTTCTGGCCTCTACAAAGAAAATACTATCGGCATGATCGAAGATGATACGCTCATAGAATTCCTGGGCCTTTTCCGGCTGACCCAATTGGTTAACGTAGATCTCTGCTAATGCATAATAGGCATCATCAGCCAGGATATCATCTTTAAAGTCGTTGATGATTCTCTGGTAGTTGTTTTCTGCCTTGGCATACTCTCTTTTCTTCTCGTAAAGCCTGGCTTGCATCAGCAAGGCCTGATCAACAATAGTTTCGGTTTTATGTTTATTCAATACCTCGTTAAGGATCTCAATGGCCTCATCGGTTTTATTCTGATATGCAAACAAATCGGCCTTGGCGTAAAGTTTTAAGGCCGTTTGAGTTGAATCCTCATATTTATTGTCAGAAATTAGAAGCTTTAAATCCAGGGCATCGTTGGCAATAAGTTGTGAAGTTGAACTCTTTAATATTTTTAGCTGGGACTCGGCCCATTTAAAATCACCTTTATAATAGCTGGTTTTAGCTACTTTAAAACGTGCTTCCTGCGCCAGGGTACTATTTTTTAAATTTTGTTGAATCTGCGAAAAGTAGATCAGGGCTTCATTAAACTTTTCCTGGAAAACCAGAATATCTCCAAGTTTCATTTTGATATTGGCCTCTTCAAACTTCGATAAATTAAAATCCAGGGCTTCTTTCAGGAAGTCGATTGCATCATTCGGCCTGTTGAGGTAGAACGCCATAAAGTTGGCATAAGACAACTGCAAGTTTGTGGTTTGGGCAATCCTGCCGTATTCCATAAAAAGTGCCTTATAGGCATTATCAACTTCTTCCAGGGATTCTTTCCCCTGATCGGAAAGCAATTCAAGTCTGTTTTGATGAGCTTGAAGCACAGTTTCAAGATCAGATGCCATTTCTATGATATAATCCAGGATCTCAAAAGCTATTTCGGTTTCATTTTCTTCGATGGTGATCAATGCCAGGTCGATCACGCCTTGTAATGATTCCTGCTGCCTGGTGAAAATGGCCTTTTCCTGTGCAAAAGCTTTTTTATATTCTCTTTGTTGGATAAACAACCAGCTCAGCAGTTCGTTCCACATGACATTCGGACTTTGCTGGATTTTTTTGAGCAAAACGACTCGAAGGAGCTTATTGTTATCAGTCTGAGAATCTTCAGTTATGTATTCAGAGAAGGAGCGTTTGGCAAAATTGATGTAGGTCGTATTGATTTCAATAAAATCAATATAGCTGCTAAACATTTTTTCAATCTTCCCCTGCTCTCCATAGATTCTTGCCAGCTGCATATTATAATTGCTTTCCGGCCTCAATTCCATGGCACGTTCATATACCTGGGCGGCATAATCGATCAGGGCATGATCTTCAAACCGCCTCGCTACATAATAAGCATAAACCGGTTTCTCTTCAATGCCCTGTTTGGCCAACTCAAAATTCCGTTCTGCTGATTCTTCATCACCCTTTAATTGAAAGTTGTACCCTAGTTCGACATAATATTGTGGATTGGGCCTCGTATTGATAATCTCGGTCAACATGGCCTCCGCTTCCTCCAATTGCTCTAATTGCTGATGAATCTCTACAACCTTGAAAAAATAATTGATATTACCTCTATTCTCATCATAAAGTTTGTTGTAAGCGATTAAAGCCTTTTCAAACTGTCCGTTATCATAATAGCTTTTTGCCACCTGTTCAGATTGTGCAGAAACTGACAGGCCGATGAATAGAGATATTATAAGTAGTATCGTTCTCATCCTTAAAGGGTTGAGTAGGGTCTTTACAGCAGCTTAATACATGCGGCGAACTGTAAAGATAATAAATGTGATCTTCAGTAAATGCAAATGTTTTTATAAAAAAAAGGTCCGAACAACAGTTCAGACCTTACCATACAAAATAAATGTGCTATTAATCAAATTTTTTAAAATGATTCAATTATCCTGTTTGGGTGTACTTATAAAGCTTAGTTTTTTCGATTCGGGTTCTTTGGTTTAAATAACTTCTAACATCACCATAAATAGAGTTATAAGAAGCGCTAAGCGTAATATATTCTTCATAAAAGTAGGTTAAGAGACTATTTCATAACGAACTTCAACAAAAAAAATGAAAATTCAAAAAAAATGAGCAAAAAATCGTTAAACAGCGTGTTTTTTTTACACTTTATCGGTAAATATGCGGGTTTTTACCTTGGTTATGAGTGATTTTTCTTACATCAATCGATGTACTCAAATCCGGTGTATGGAACCAGTACCTTCGGAATTCTAATTCCTTGTTCTGTCTGGTTATTTTCCAACAAGCCGGCTACAACCCTGGGCAGAGCAAGCGAGCTTCCGTTGAGTGTATGAACCAACTGGTTTTTACCATCTTCGTTCTTAAATCGAAGTTTCAGCCTGTTGGCCTGAAAGTTTTCAAAATTGGAAATGGACGATATTTCAAGCCATTTTTCTTGAGCAGTGGAATACACTTCAAAATCATAGGTGAGTGCCGAAGTAAATCCAAGGTCTCCTCCACAGAGTCTGATCACTCTGTAAGGCAATTCCAGCTCATTCATAATACCTTTAACGTGTTCTACCATTTCTTCAAGTGCGGCATACGATCTGTCGGGATGTTCAATACGTATGATCTCAACTTTATCAAATTGATGAAGCCTGTTCAGCCCACGAACATGCGCACCATAACTACCGGCCTCTCTACGGAAGCAGGGTGTATAACCTGTTATGGCTTTTGGCAGCTCATCTTTTTTTAAAAGATCACCACGGAAAATATTGGTTGCAGGAACTTCAGCTGTTGGAATCAGGTAGAGATCATCGGCAGTCACATGATACATCTGCCCTTCCTTATCAGGCAATTGACCGGTTCCGAATCCTGAATCGGAGTTCACCAGAAGTGGTACCAATACCTCATCATAACCTGCTGCTGTATTCTTATCCAGAAAATAAGAGATCAGTGCGCGTTGTAGTTTGGCACCTTTCCCTTTATAAACAGGAAAACCTGAACCCGTAATCTTGTTTCCAAGTTCAAAATCAATTATATCATATTTTTTTACCAGTTCCCAGTGCGGTAAAGCACCTTCTCCCAGCTCAGGAATTTCACCTGCCTTGAATACCTCTAGATTATCCTCTTCATTCTGGCCCTCAGGAACCAGCTCGTTAGGAACATTTGGTATATTATGAAGCAGTTCATTCAGGGATTCAATAGTATTGTTCAGTTTTTCTGAAAGATCCTTTCCCGAGTCCTTTAATTCAGAGGTCTGTTCCTTTATTTTGTTAGCCTCATCAGCCTTTCCCGATTTAAACAAAATCCCTATTTCCTTAGACAGCTTATTAGACTCTGCTAAAACATTGTCTAATTCAGTTTGCAGCTTTCGTCTTTGCTCATCTAATTGAATAGCTTTCTCAACGAGAGGTCTGGCATCCATATTTCGTTTGGCCAGTCTCTTCACAACCAGATCGGTATTTTCCCTTAAAAATGAAACTTGAAGCATATGAGGTTAATTAAGGCTGTAAAGTTAAGGATTTGGCTCCTTTTTTTGGTTTAAATCTGATGGTAAAATCCAGTCGGAATGCTTAAATGCATTCCATTCCACAATAGCCAGGTCAATCTCCTGATCGATCAATCTTCTATGCGGCCTTCCATTAATACTAACATGGCAGTTTACATAAATCTCCACCTCTTTCCCCTGCTCATTATACTCTTCCTTAAGGCGTTGGACAAACTGCCAGATTATATCCGGTCGTGTACTGGCCAGGTTTTTCTGTTTCTTACTCAGGTAGGTATTTAAATTCACCTGAATAACATCATTTGTAGCCTTATCTACAACCCGGTATTGGGCAATTCCTGATCGTGATCGCAGCATCATTCGCCAGGACAAACGATGACCCTCCTCTGTCCAAAGTACGTTATCGGGGATGACCCAGTGCCTTAAAGGCAATCCTATTTGGATTAAAAAATATACCGTCGCTACTATAAGAGCTGCTTTGCTCCAATTCGGAACATGAAACTCATTTCCTGTAAATAGTGGTTTCTTTTTCAGAAATAGCTTTCTGATGATTTTTGGTTCAAAGAAAAACAGGCATAACCCAAGTGACATATATGGGAAAATCCCAACCTGGAAAACAAATGAGTTAAACAGGTGGAAAAACACTGATGCTGTAAAGGCGAACATACGTGTTCTCCTGATGAGCAGAAGTGGAATCACGAGTAAATCAAAAGCCAGTCCGGCATAGGAAACCAAATAATGCACCCATTTCTGTTGCAGCCAATCACCAATTAGAAAATAATGTGATTTAGCTTTAAAGAGTAACTCGATTACGGTAGTATCTATCCAGTCGGGATACATTTTTGCCACCGAAGCATAGGTATACACAATCCACATCTGAAGGATTAAAATCCATGAGCACCAGTTGGGCATACTGATGCGCTTCATAACCGGATTATTTCTGGCATCAAGTGAAGCATAACGATTAGCAGGGAGTATGCACATGATCAGGCAAAGCAGGATTAGCAGGTAGTAATGGTTATTATAGGAGGACTTCTGCATAAAGTATGTTGCAGACCACATTATTGTATAGGCGATTATACTAACCCGATATTTATAGCCCAGCATAACCATGATTCCGAATACACCCATAAGCGCATAGAAGGCATACATCCAGTTTCCGGGTAAGGGTTGCAACCACTCAAAACCAATAAATGAGAAGGTAAATTGCGGATCGATCATTGCAGCCTTCACCCATCCCGTAAGAATGGCACCAAAAGCTTCCAGGCTGATCAAGAGTCCGAATATTATTCTGAAAACAATCAGCGCACTGTTGTCAATATGCTTAAAAAGGAATCGATTGATCATAAAGATTTAATCTGCTCCTTGGCATTTTGTTGATCAATGTCTAATTGAGATTTAAGAGCATCCAGTGAATCGAATTTACGTTCGTCCCTCAGGCGCACCAGCACATCAATCTGAAGTTCTTGTCCGTAAATGTCCTTATCGAAATCGAAGAAGTGAATTTCAATATTTTGATCTGAGTTTTCATTGACGGTTGGATTGACACCAATATTCATCATGCCATAAATGTTATCACCATCTATTTCAGATTTTACGGCATATACTCCGTTTTTCGGAATTAATTTGAAGGACTCAGCTATTTGAAGATTGGCCGTAGGGAAATCCAGCTCGCGGCCCAATCCTTTTCCGCTCACTACAGTTCCGCTAAGCATATAGGGATAACCCAGATAGGCATTTGCGGTCTTAAGGTCTCCAGATTCCAGTGCCTTTCTGATCTTCGTAGAACTTACAGCTACTTCGTTGATCTCTTCAGCAGAAATCTGAATGACTTCAAAATCATAGATCTGTCCAAAATCCTTCAGGTCATCAATGTTTGCTGCGCGATTTCGGCCGAACCTGTGATCATAACCAATGATAATACATTTGGTCTTCAGGGCATTCACCAAAATATCCCGAACAAATTCCAAAGCTGTCAACCTGGAGAATTCAGGAGTGAATTCCTTAATCACCAGATGATCGAGTCCGTTAGCTTCAAGGATGATAGATTTTTCCTTTAGTGTATTCAGCAATTTGATTTCAGAATCCTTGTGAATCACCATACGCGGATGTGGAAAGAAGGTCAGAAGCACCGATTGCAGATCTTTTTCTTTACCTAAATCTACCAGTTTCTTAATTATTTTCTGATGACCGATATGTACACCATCAAATGTGCCAATGGTAACAATGGAACCAGAATTCAAAGGGGTTTCTATAACCGAACTTACTTTCAACTTATGCTATTTACCATTAAAGGCGTTCATGGTGATTTTCAATCCTGATAAAACAAATGACCGAACCAGGTCACAACTCATATCCAGGCGTTCTTTCAGTTTCTCATTCTCGTCATCGTTCCATTTACTCAAAACATAATCTACCTGTCTCCCCTTTCGGAATTCATTTGATATGCCGAATCGAAACCGATTGTATTGATTGGTATTCAGTTTATCCTGAACATCCTTCAAACCGTTATGGCCTCCATCACTTCCTTTGGTCTTTAAACGAAGGGAGCCAAATGGTAAATTCAAATCATCTGTTACAATTAACAAGCGATCCATCGGGATTTTCTCCTTGGTCAGCCAATATAGAACAGCTTTACCACTAAGGTTCATATATGTGGCAGGTTTCAATAAGAAAACCGACCTGCCTTTGATTTTAAAGTTGGTCAAATCACCCAGTTTTTTAGAATCGAAGCTTACTTCCTGCTGGGCAGCCAGGTGATCTAGTATATCAAAACCTATATTGTGTCTGGTATTGGCATATTCTGTTCCAATATTTCCTAAACCAACGATAAGATACTTCTTCATGTCATCGTTTTCATCCGACTTACCAAAACCGAGCCATTGCAATAATAACTTTAGCATTATTTACTTTTGGTAAAAATAAAAAAAGCATCCTGAATTCCTGATATGAACCAGGATAAGGATGCTTTAAATTATTAAAATCGGAATGATTATTCCTGTCCTTCTGCAGGTTTAGCATCAGCAGCAGGTGCATCTCCACCGCCTTCGGCATCAGCTCCTTCTGCTCCTTCTGCAACTTCTCCTTCTTCACCTTCAAGCTCTTCGTCTTCAACCTCATCAACAATTGCAGCACGAGCCGTTTTAACCTGGCAAACAACTGTATTGTCTGGGTGTAAGAATTTGAAATCTTCAGTTTCCAAATCGGTTACATATACCTTATCACCAATTTTCATCTCTGTGATATCAACTTCCACAAAATCAGGAAGTTTGGCCGGTAAGGCTTTAATTCTCAACTTTCGATTATTGCGCTGCAAAACACCACCATTTCGAACACCGATAGAATTCCCGATAAGAACAACTGGAATATTCATCGCAATTTCTTTGTCTTCGTACAAGCGGTAAAAATCGATATGCAAAATTCTATCAGACACCGGGTGAAACTGAATGTCCTGCATTACGGCATTAAAACTTTCTCCGTTTTCAAGGGCAATCACAACCGTATGCGCATTAGGTGTGTATACGAGTTTTGAGAATGCCAGTTCTTCTGCTGAGAAATGTACTGACTCTTCTCCTCCGTATATCACGCAGGGAATCCGTCCAGCATTACGTAAGGCCTTCGTTGAACGCTTGCCCACGCTTTCTCTTTGAGATCCATTAATTGTAATTGACTTCATTATAATTTAATTATGATTTACATTATAAATTTAGTACTAATCGATTTGTTGTGATGCACATTGTGCATGACTTCAGCAAATAAATTCGCACAAGATAGTACTTTGATTTTGTCATGTGGTTTTGAAGGAATGGTATCGGTAACGATCAATTCTTCCAATTTTGAATTATCTAATCGTTCATATGCATTTCCTGATAATACAGCATGGGTACAGATTGCACGAACACTAATTGCACCACGTTCTATCATAAGATCAGCTGCCTTAGTCAGGGTTCCCGCAGTATCGACCATATCATCAACCAGGATAACATGCTTACCTCGAACATCTCCGATCAATTCCATATGTGAAATGACATTGGCTTTAGCTCTTTGCTTATAACAGATCACAACATCGCTTTCCAATGCTTTTGAATAGGCATAAGCTCTTTTAGATCCACCCATATCTGGTGATGCTACTGTGAGGTTATCCAGTTTAAGGCCTTGGACATAGGGTAAGAAAATTGTAGATGCATAAAGATGATCTACAGGTTTCTCGAAAAATCCCTGAATCTGGTCTGCATGCAAGTCCATGGTGATAATTCTGGTAGCTCCTGCAGCTTCAAGCATTTTTGCAACCAGTTTTGCAGCAATAGGCACTCGAGGTTTGTCTTTACGATCCTGCCGAGCCCAACCAAAATATGGCATCACCGCAGTTATATGCCTTGCAGATGCGCGCTTTGCAGCATCGATCATCAATAGCATTTCCATCAGGTGTTCAGGACCTGGATGGGTAGACCCAATTATGAATATTCGAGCACCCCGAATAGATTCGCGATAGCATGTCTGGAATTCTCCATCACTGTAGGTAGAGAAATCAACCTTTCCTAGTTTCTCGCCATATGACTTAGAGATGGCCTTAGCCAGCTCATGGCTCTGACGGCATGGGAAAATCTTCGCTTTTGTTTTGATCTTTGTCACGACACTTCTGCGACTTACTTTTATGAAAAGTCGCTGATTTTTAATAGGGTGCAAATTTAGAAATTTATTTGATGAACGAAAGCATAAAACGTGCTTATTTTGATTGGTTTAAGGGATTAATTTTATAATTTTGCCTTCCTAAATGCCAAAGTGGTGCCCGCCCGTACCGAACGGTTACGTTCGGGCGGGGAATTGGTAAACTTGGTTGACGGTTATGAAAGGAATTAATTTAAAATTGCTCAAGTGGCGGAATTGGTAGACGCGCTGGATTCAAAATCCAGTTCTGGCAACAGAGTGAGAGTTCGAGTCTCTCCGCCCGCACCATCCCATAATCTGAGCATTCCGACCGTCGGCGAATTATAGCGCGCTGCTACTG
>JABDPU010000151.1 GCA_013042625.1 Flavobacteriaceae bacterium
GAGGAGAAATTGAAAGAATCTCTTACCTCTCAATTTGACGACGGCAGGGTTTTAACCATTGGTCGAACCGCTCACATTACAGAAGGTATAAAACCAGGTATGGGCCGAAGCACTTGTCAATACCGGAATCGCTGTATGCGCGGTTGTCCATATGGAGCATATTTCAGCAGTAACTCTTCAACATTACCAACGGCAGAGGAAACCGGTAACATGACTTTAAGGCCGCATTCCATTGTTTATGAAGTCATTTATGATGATAATGAAAAGCGAGCTACCGGAGTTAGGGTTATAGATACTGAAACTAAAGAAAAGATAGAATACAAGGCTAAGATCATTTTCCTTTGTGCATCTGCAGTGGCTTCTACATCCATTTTATTACAATCGAAATCTGATCGATTCCCTAACGGATTAGGTAATGACAGTGGTGAATTAGGGCATAACCTAATGGATCATCACTTCCATGTTGGAGCCTATGGAATTGCCGATGGCTTTGAAGATAAATATATAAAGGGACGCCGTGCCAACGGAATATATGTTCCAAGGTTCAGAAACCTGGGAGGTAAGACTAATTCCGATGAATTCATAAGAGGTTATGGTTATCAAGGTGGTGCGAGCCGAAGCAGTACATCAGAAATGGTCGCAGAAATGCGATACGGAAATGATTTAAAAGAGGCAATTCTTAAACCTGGCCAATGGCGAATTAATCTTTCTGGGTTTGGTGAATGCCTTCCTGATCATAAAAATCGTATGTACCTCGATTATGATAAGTTAGATGAATGGGGTCTGCCAACAGTTACTTTTGATGCAGCTTTTGGTGAAAATGAGAAAAAGATGCGGAAGGATATGAGAGAACAGGCGATTGATATGCTCACAAAAGCAGGATTCAAGGATGTCCAGGGATATGACCGCCGGGATAAATTTGCAATGGGATTGGGAATTCATGAAATGGGCACTGCAAGAATGGGTCGCGATCCTAAGACCTCGGTGCTAAATCAATGGAACCAAATTCATGCTTGTAAGAATGTTTATGTAACTGACGGCTCTTTTATGACTTCAGCTGCCTGTCAGAATCCATCATTGACCTATATGGCGTTTACAGCCAGGGCTGCCAATCATGCCGTGGAAGAATTCAAAAAGAACAATAGTTAAACAGCAGATATGAAACGAAGAGAAGCACTCAAAAATATAGGATTAGGTACAGGCTTTGTTGTGGTTACACCTGGTTTGATTAGCCTATTACAAAGTTGTACTGACGATGTTGAGACGTGGACACCGGCCTTCCTCTCGGTTGAAGAGGGCCAGGTTCTAACAAGACTTGTAGACACTATTTTGCCGAAATCAGACATTCCTTCAGCAACTGAAGTGAATGTGCCACAGTTTATTGATAAATTTATAAATGAAGTATCCGACGATGAGGAGCAAGCCATGATCAAAGAGGGATTTGGCAATTTATTAGGTATCGTCAAGAGCGATTACAATGAAAAGCTGGTGAAGGTTTCAGATAAGGATTATAAAGATCTTCTTGATAAGCACATGCGTATAAAGGGAGAAGATGACGAGGAGCGAATTGCTAATCCCGATTCTATGGAACCCACCACTTCAGAGTTTCTGAACCAGATAAAATGGATGACCATTAACGCCTATAAAACTACTGAAGAGATCGGTGAAAATGTATTGGCCTATGATCCGGTACCTGCAGCTTATTATTGTGGAGATCTCGATGAATTGACCGGAGGTAAGTCCTGGTCTCTTTAATCCTATTGATGAAAAATTCTGAACTGTATTTACTTTTTCTGCTGGCTCTTATAATAACTGGCTGCAAGGATAAGCCAAAAGAAGTGGAGTCTTCTCAAGAGTGGATTGAAATATTCAATGGAGAAAATCTCGACGGATGGCATCCCAAAATCAGAGGTTACGCATTAGATGAAAATCCATGGAATACTTTTAGAGTTGTTGATGGTGCTATGCAGGTGTCCTATGATGAATATGAGGATTTTGATGACAGGTTTGGACATATCTTTTTTAAAAATCCATACTCCGATTACAGGTTGAAAATAGAATATCGTTTTATCGGTGATCAGGCTCCGGGAGGAGAACGCTGGGCTACCAAGAACAGTGGGATTATGATTCATTGCCAATCGCCGGAAAGCATGACAGTTGATCAATCTTTCCCTGTTTCCCTAGAAGTTCAGTTGCTTGGAGGTTTCGAGGAAGGCGTTGAGCGGCCCACCGCTAATTTATGCACACCAGGAACTCATGTCAATATGAATGGTGAGCAGGTAACTCAGCATTGTATCAATTCGAACTCAGAGACCTTTTATGGCGAAGAATGGATAGAGGCTGAAGTACTTGTAATAAACGATTCCCTGATCACTCATTATATAAATGGCAAGGAGGTCATCTCTTATTCCAAACCGGTTATTGGTGGTGAATACAATACTTTGGAAAACCTTTCCGGACAAGCGCTGACAAGCGGATGGATATCGCTACAAAGCGAAAGCCATCCCATTGAATTCAGGAATATTAAACTGCTTGAACTAAAAGACCAGCCTTAGTTACTCCACGATAAAATCACCTTGCATCATCGCATAATGAGCAGGGAAACTACAAAGAAATTTGTATGAGCCTGGTTCGGCAGGTGCGGTAAATTCGATTGATGTGCTTTGTCCACCACCAATCATTTTTGTACTTACCAGTACCTCATCGGTTCCTTCGGGAATATACCCATTATCACGGGCCGTGGCTGCTCTTGCGGCAAAATCTTCAAGGTTGACTCCTTGCTTCAGAATTACCACATTATGCCCCATCACATTTACATCGAGTTTCCCGATATGACGCAAAGTTAATTTTACCTTTTGACCAGCTTTGACCTTTAATTCTTTTTTATTGAATTGCATCAGGTCATTCCCTGTTATTACCAGTTTCGCAACGTCGCTATCCGACTTTTTAGTTTCCTCGGTCTTTTTTTCAATTTTAATACTCTTTTTTTCTTCTTCTTTTTTTTCCTCGCCTGCACAGG
Source organism: Flavobacteriaceae bacterium (assembly GCA_013042625.1). GTDB lineage: Bacteria > Bacteroidota > Bacteroidia > Flavobacteriales > Flavobacteriaceae > SHLJ01. The sequence goes on from JABDPU010000151.1 coordinate 3,020, forward strand.
AGACAATAGCAGATGAAATCAGGCATAAAGCCAATATTCTAAGAACTTTCATAGTGTTTATTTTAGTTGGCAAAGATAGTAACTATTCCGAAGAAATTAAATTAAAAACTGGAACAGGTCGGGCTTGTCATTAAGGTAGTCGCCATAGAAATGATGAAGCTTCATCTTAGTGATCAGAGGTTCCAGATCATCAGAGGACTTCAATTCAATACCAACAACAGCTGCACCGTTTTCACGGTTGGTCTTCTTCGTATATTCGAAATGGGTTATATCGTCATTCGGGCCAAGAATCTCCGCTACAAATTCCTTTAATGCTCCTGCGCGTTGTGGAAATTTTATAATGAAGTAATGCTTAAGATTTGCATGTAATAAGGCACGCTCCTTTATTTCTGCTGTCCGGGTAATATCGTTATTGCTTCCGCTGATAATGCAAACCACATTCTTGCCTTTGATCTCATCCCTGTACTGATCCAAAGCTGCCAAACTCATGGCACCTGCCGGCTCCAGAACGACGGCATCTTTATTATACAAATCCAGTATGATCTGGCAAATTCGCCCTTCGGCTACAGTAACCATATCATGCAAATTTGCTTTACAAATAGGAAATGTCTTATCACCTACTCGTCGAACAGCGGCTCCGTCAACAAAACGATCGATCTTCTTCAAATGAACCAGTTTATTCTCTTTGATCGAATTGAACATGGCCGGCGCACCCTCAGGCTCAACACCAATCACTTTGGTATTTGGAGAAAGCTGCTTCATAACTTCTGATAAGCCCGATGCTAATCCGCCACCACCAACCGGTACGAATAAGTAATCGACGGGAATATCACTTTGCTCCAGGATTTCAAGTCCGACTGTTGCCTGGCCCTCAATCACCTTTTCATCATTAAACGGATGAACAAAGGTTCTGTTCATCCTGTTACACTCTTCCAGTGCTGCAGCATAAGCGTCGTCAAAAGTATCCCCGATAAGAACGATCTCAATCGCATCATCTCCAAACATCCTGACCTGCTCAATCTTTTGTTTAGGTGTGGGTGAAGGCATGAATATCAGTCCATTAATATTCAGCAGCTTACAGGATAAGGCAACACCCTGTGCATGGTTTCCTGCACTGGCGCAAACAATTCCATTTTCCTTTTCCAGGTCGCTCAGGCTTGATATTTTGTTATAGGCCCCACGAATCTTGTACGACCGGACCTGCTGTAGATCCTCTCGCTTAAATAATAGATTACAATTTAAATCCTTCGACAGACGTGAGTTTTTTATCAAAGGGGTGAGATCTGCTACTCCCTTTAATTGTAAAGAGGCCCGCTGTACAGCATTAAGGTCTGGTATGTACGTGGTCGTAGTTTCCATATATCAGGAAAGCATCGCTTCCTTTTTATTCGGTTCTGACTTTATGGCTTGCATGGCTGTCATGGCTTGTCTTAGCCTTGTACCGCAATCTTCAATAGAATGATCGCGAATAACCGCATTCACTTTGATCAATTCAGAATTATCAACCTGATTTGAATCTGAATAGGCCTGGCCTATTACAGCTGGATCAAGCTGATCGACATAATCCTTGATAAGTGGTTTACAGGCATGATCGAACAGGTAACATCCATATTCAGCAGTGTCTGAAATGATCCTGTTCATTTCGTACAATTTCTTACGAGCTATGGTATTGGCTATTAACGGTAATTCGTGTAAGGATTCATAATATGCAGAGTCTTCAATGATACCGGATTCAACCATAGTCTCGAATGCCAGTTCAACACCTGCTCTTACGAATGCAACCATTAAGACACCATGATCGAAATATTCCTGTTCCGAAATATGATCAGAGGTGACTTCAGTTTTCTCGAAAGCCGTTTCAGCAGTTTCCGCTCTCCATCCCAGTAGATCTTTATCATCGGCAGCCCAATCGGCCATCATTGTACTGGAAAATACTCCTGACATGATATCATCCATATGTTTATGAAACAGCGGCCGCATGATTTCTTTTAGCTCTTCGGAAATCTCAAAGGCTTTAATCTTAGACGGATTGTCCAAACGATCCATCATATTGGTTATTCCTCCATGTTTCAATGCTTCGGTAATAGTTTCCCATCCGAACTGAATCAGCTTAGCTGCATAGCTTGGTTCTTGTCCTTCTTTCACCATTTTATCAAAGCATAAAATAGAAGCGGTTTGCAACACCCCACATAAAATGGTTTGTTCTCCCATCAGGTCGCTTTTTACTTCTGCAACGAAGGAGGATTCAAGAACACCAGCTCTATGTCCTCCGGTTGCTACCGCATATGCTTTAGCCTGTGCCCATCCTTTTCCTTCAGGATCGTTTTCAGGATGTACTGCGATTAATGTTGGAACTCCAAATCCCCTGAGGTATTCTTCTCTTACCTCAGTTCCCGGGCATTTAGGAGCAACCATGATAACGGTAAGGTCTTTCCTGATTTGCCTCCCCTCCTCAACAATATTAAAGCCGTGTGAATAAGACAAAGTTGCGCCTTGCTTCATCATTGGCATTACGGTTTGTACCACATTGGAATGTTGCTTGTCTGGTGTAAGATTCAATACTAAATCCGCATCTGGAATCAATTCCTCGTAGGTTCCCACACGGAAATTATTTGCAGTTGCATTTTTATACGATTGACGTTTCTCTTCAATTGCCGCTGCTCTCAATGCATAACTGATATCAAGTCCGGAGTCGCGCATGTTCAGCCCCTGGTTCAAGCCCTGTGCTCCGCAGCCAACAATTACGATCTTCTTGCCAATTAATGCAGCTACTCCATCCTCAAATTCGGCAGATTCCATAAATCGGCATTTAGATAACTGGTCAAGTTGTTCTCTTAGCGTCAGTGAATTAAAATAATTTCCCATGATTTGTATTGTGGTTATTTCTGAAATGCTTCCAGCATTTCTGTTACTTTCATTTCATCTTTTGTCACAGCAATGCGCCCTGAACGGACAAACTGCATAATGCCAAAGGCACTTAATTCGCGATGAAGCATATCAACTTCATTTCGCCTTCCTGATTTTTCAAGAACGAAAAACTCGCGATTAACGGTAACGATCCTTGCATCGCTGTCTTTAATAATATTCTGAATCTGCCTTTCTTCGAAAAGCAGGTCAGACTTGATTTTAAACAGGCAGGATTCCTGGTAGATCGTTTCCTCATCAGTATGATAGTAAGCTTTGATTACCTCAACCTGTTTATCGATTTGCCCAATGATCTTTTTCATTTGTTCCTCTGTGACCCGGACAACTATTGTAAATCTGGACACTCCTTCAATCTCAGATGCCGATGTATTCAAACTATCGACATTGATATGCCGTTTCTGAAAAATTGCCGAAATACGGTTTAACAGGCCAATATTGTTTTCGGTATAAATCGATATCGTGAATTTTATTATCTCTTGTTCCATTATTCTAATCTGATTTCAGAAACCGATGCTCCGGATGGAATCATCGGAAAAACATTATCCTCTTTTTCAACACATACCTCAAGAACATAAGCGCCTTCGGTATTCATCATCTTTTCAACTGCAGTACTCAGTTCTTCCCGTTTGGAAACCTGTTCTGCATTGATATAATATCCTTTGGCTATTTGAATAAAATCGGGGTTAACCAATTCGGTTTGAGCATACCGCTTATCAAAGAACAGTTGTTGCCATTGCCTTACCATTCCAAGAAAATTATTATTCAGGATGACTATTTTAACCGGTACTTTGGTTTGAAATATTGTTCCTAATTCCTGTATGGTCATCTGGTAACCTCCATCCCCAACAACGGCTACTACATCTCTTTCCGGAGCTGCCATTTTAGCGCCAATGGCTGCCGGAAGCGCAAATCCCATAGTTCCTAATCCACCGGAGGTAATATTACTCTTGGTTTTATTGAATTCTGCATAACGGCAAGCGATCATCTGGTGCTGACCAACATCCGAAACTATAGCAGCATCACCGCTGGTTTGTTTGTTGATCTCTTTCAAAACCTCTCCCATGGTCAAGCCTTCTTTTTTAGGGCTCAGGTCATGCTTGATAACTTTATCATATTCAATCTTATAAAGATCCTTAAATTTCTTAAGCCAGCTATCATGGCTATTTTTTTTAATGAACGGTAACAGTGTTGCCAGGCTTTGTTTGGCATCTCCAAGTACTGCAATATCGGTTTTTACATTTTTATCAACCTCTGCCGGGTCGATCTCGAAATGAATGACCTTGGCTTGTTTTGCATAATCATTTAACCGTCCGGTAACCCGGTCATCAAATCGCATACCTATGGCGATGAGAACATCACACTCATTGGTCAGCATATTTGGTGCATAATTACCGTGCATTCCAACCATACCAACATTCAATGGATGGGTAGTAGGAATTGCCGAAGCACCGAGAATAGTCCATGCTGCCGGGATCTGTGCTTTTTCTATCAACTTCTTGAGTTCCTGCTCGGCCTCTCCAAGAATAACGCCCTGTCCCCAAACGATGAATGGTTTCTTGGCGGTATTGATCAGCTCAGCGGCTTCTTTTACTTTTTCCTTATCAACAGGCGGAGCGGGTTTATAGCTTCTTACGCCAGTACATTTCTCATAATGGAAATCGAACTCCTCCAGTTGTGCGTTCTTGGTTATATCTATTAGAACAGGCCCTGGACGGCCTGATTTCGCAATATAAAATGCCTTGGCCATGACCTCAGGAATTTCTTCAGCACTTGTAATCTGATGATTCCATTTTGTCACTGGAGTAGAAATGCCAACAATATCGGTTTCCTGGAAAGCGTCACTTCCCAAAAGATGTTCATAAACTTGTCCGGTAATACAGACGATAGGTGTTGAATCGATCTGGGCATCTGCAATTCCTGTTATAAGATTGGTGGCACCCGGTCCTGAAGTAGCCACAGCCACGCCGACCTGGCCGGAAATTCTTGCGTAACCCTGGGCGGCGTGAGTGGCCCCTTGTTCGTGTCTTGTCAATACATGGTGAATCTCATCTTGATGTTTATGAAGTTCATCATAAAATGGCATGATTGCCCCGCCGGGATATCCATAAATCGTGGTCGCACCTTCTTCGATAAGGCATTTAACCATAGCTTCGCTTCCCGACATTCTCACATGTTGATCCTTTCCGGGCTCTTTTTTATGAGTTGTTTTCGATTGCATATTCTTATTAAAATTCATCGGTTACGCATCCTGAAGATGCAGATGAAACCGTTTTTGCATATTTATATAACACCCCTCTTTTAACCTTTAATGGCGGGGCCTTCCATTCCTTTTTCCGAAGCTCCAGTTCTTCATCATCAACTTCAAGAGAAATGGTATTATTTTCGGCATTGATTGTGATATAATCTCCATCTCTAACCAAAGCTATTGCTCCTCCCTCCTGGGCTTCAGGGGTAATATGACCGACAACAAAGCCGTGGGTACCTCCTGAAAACCGACCATCGGTAATCAATGCTACATCTTTGCCTAATCCTGCTCCCATAATGGCAGCAGTAGGCTTAAGCATTTCTGGCATTCCCGGCCCGCCTTTAGGGCCCTCAAAGCGGATCACTATAACATCCCCTCTTTTAACTAATCCATCCCGAATTCCATCATTGGCAGCATATTCACCGTCAAAAACCTTAGCCGGACCTCTGAATTTCAGACCTTCTTTACCCGTTATCTTTGCCACGCTCCCGTCGAGAGCCAGGTTTCCATAGAGCATTCTTAAATGTCCTGTGGGCTTTATAGGATTGTCCAGTGATTTAATAATATCCTGACCTTCTTTTAAATCCGGCACATCTAACAAGTTTTCTGCGAGAGTTTTACCGGTTACCGTCATACACTCTCCGTTTAAAAGGCCTTTTTTCAATAGATATTTTAAAACGGCAGGAATTCCACCTACTTCATGCAGATCTTCCATAAGATATTTTCCGCTGGGTTTAAGATCAGCAAGAAATGGAGT
>JABDPU010000157.1 GCA_013042625.1 Flavobacteriaceae bacterium
GGAGTAGGTAAAACCGTACTTATCCAGGAGCTTATTAACAACATCGCCAAAGGACACGGTGGACTATCCGTATTCGCAGGGGTAGGGGAACGTACCCGTGAGGGGAATGACCTTCTTCGCGAAATGCTGGAGTCCGGGATCATCAAGTATGGTGACGAATTCCTGGAGTCTATGGAAAAAGGCGGATGGGATCTTTCTAAGGTTGATAAAGAAGCCATGAAAGAATCTAAAGCGACTTTCGTATTCGGACAGATGAATGAGCCTCCAGGAGCACGTGCTCGTGTGGCACTTTCAGGATTGACCATTGCAGAGTACTTCCGTGATGGTGCTGGTGACGGACAAGGTAAGGATGTACTGTTCTTTATTGATAATATATTCCGATTTACACAGGCCGGTTCAGAGGTATCTGCACTTCTAGGACGTATGCCTTCTGCAGTAGGATACCAGCCAACGCTGGCAACAGAGATGGGTACGATGCAGGAACGAATTACTTCAACCAAGAAAGGTTCGATTACTTCAGTACAGGCGGTATATGTCCCTGCTGATGACTTGACAGACCCTGCGCCTGCAACAACTTTTGCTCACCTCGATGCAACTACGGTACTTTCAAGAAAGATTGCGGAGCTTGGTATTTACCCAGCGGTGGATCCTCTGGATTCAACTTCCAGAATCCTGACGCCTGAGGTCCTTGGTGACGATCACTATGATTGCGCACAGCGAGTTAAGGAGCTTCTTCAGAGATATAAAGAATTACAGGATATTATTGCCATCCTTGGTATGGAAGAGCTTTCAGATGAGGATAAACTGGCAGTGGCGCGTGCCAGACGTGTTCAAAGATTCCTTTCTCAGCCGTTCCACGTAGCAGAGCAATTTACAGGGATGGCGGGTGTACTCGTTGATATTAAGGACACCATCAAAGGATTCAATATGATCATGGATGGTGAATTAGATAAACTTCCGGAAGCAGCCTTCAACCTGAAGGGAACCATTGAAGAAGTAATAGAAGCTGGTGAGAAGATGCTTGCCGAAGCCTAAAAACAAATCTTATGTATTTAGAAATAGTCACTCCAGAAGCTACTCTTTTTAAAGGCGAAGTAACCAGTGTTGCCGTTCCGGGTATCCTGGGTGAATTCGAAATGTTGAAGGATCACGCTCCCATTGTTTCTATTCTTAAAGAAGGCCATGTCAAAATCTATGGTGATATTGAACTGGATGAAGAAGTGGAGAATCGTTTTACAAAAGGAGATCGTGGCACCTGGTTGGCAATCAATTCAGGAACGATTGAACTAAAAGACAATAAAATTATTGTATTGGCCGATTAAGCCTCACAATTAAAATAAATGAAGAAAGCGGAGCAGGTTGCTTCGCTTTTTTATTACAATATATTCACTTTGATTTTTTTCCACAGCCTGATCAGAACCCATGCACACACCAAAGCAAGCCCTGATAGCATAAGCGCCTGATCGTAATTTCCATAAATCCAGTTTCCTGTAGAGAACATCACACTGTAAATAAGAATACAGCCAACCAACATAGCCAGAATTCCGGAAGGGACACTCCAACTTTCAGTTTCTTGATCAATTTCAATTCCATTGGATTTGGCCTTCTTTAATACAGAATTCCAGCCCGGTCCGCCTGGTTGGGTCTTGGCATAGAATTTATGAAGGATGTCATCTTTTTCCGGACGGGTCATAAACGTCACCAATAACCAAATAATGGTTGTTACCAAAACAATCAATGGAAATCTGGCCCAGAGCGGCATCAGGCCCTCATCACCAAATAAGTAGTCCCCTAGTCCGGTAAAATGTATTAATACAGAAATTATTCCTGAAACAAACATGGCAGTTATCTCACTCCAGGCGTTGATTCGCCACCAAAACCATCTCAATATAAAAATCAGGCCGGTTCCTGCTCCAAACATGAGGATAATATCAAATAACTGAAGAGCATTAGTCAGAACCAAAGCCAGAAGAGCACTGAGAACCATCAGCACTACTGTAGAAATTCGCCCAATACGAACCAATTCCTTTTCAGAAGCAGTTTTATTCACCTGCTGCTTATAGAAATCGTTAACTATATAGGAAGAACCCCAGTTCAAATGGGTTGAAATGGTCGACATATAGGCTGCGACAAGTGAAGCCAGTACCAATCCCAGCAGACCATGTGGTAGTTTCGTAAGCATGGCCGAATAAGCAAGATCATGCCCTAATTTATCATCAGTGACGTTAGGAAAGGTCTCCTGTATACTAGCCAAATCCGGGAAAACAACCAGCGAAGCCAGGGCAACGATGATCCACGGCCATGGTCGCAGAGCATAGTGCATGATGTTAAAAAAGAAAGTTGCACCTATTGCATGATTCTCGTTTTTTGCTGCCAGCATTCTCTGGGCAATATAACCCCCGCCACCAGGTTCCGCACCGGGATACCAGGAGCTCCACCACTGAACAGCGAGTGGAATAATCAACAGGGTAATCATCGCTTCGGTATCATTGAAATCGGGCAGGATAGACAATTTAGAAGACACGACTTCATTCTGAAGCAGTGCGCCCAGTCCTCCAACTTCAGGAAGACCTACTAAAAAATAGGCTGCACCGATGGCACCAGCCATTGCCGTAAAGAACAGTATGAAATCGGTATATACCACGCCCTTAAATCCACCTAGGGCACTAAATATGACAGTGATCACACCGGCATAAATAACGGTTTCCCATGGCTGAAGACCTAACATTATCCCACCGATCTTTATAGCTGCCAGTGTTACCGCAGACATAGCCAGGATATTGAATATTATACCGAGATATACCGCCCGAAAGCCCCTTAAGAATTTCGCGGCAGGTCCACCATATCGGAGTTCATAAAATTCAATATCAGTATTCACTTTCGACTTCCGCCATAATTTGGCATATACGAAAACGGTAAGTAAGCCGGTTATAAGAAACGCCCACCAGACCCAGTTCCCGGAAACACCATTAGTCCTGACGATATCAGTTACAAGGTTAGGCGTATCGGTAGAAAAAGTCGTGGCCACCATTGATACACCAAGCAACCACCACGGCATATTTCGTCCGGAAAGAAAATATTCAGATGCGCTTTTCCCCGATTGTTTGGAAACATAAATCCCAATGAAAAGGGTAAGGGCAAAAAAGAAAATGATTATAACAATGTCGAATGTGGAGAGATCTACCATAGGTTAGCGTATCGCAATTAGGCCCAAGTTAATTTTTTTTTAAATAATTCCTGTTTTTTCTATGTCTCAAAAATGAAGTGTACCAATTCTTTAATAGGTTTGTATATCTGTTCCTTTACAGATTATCAATTCAAATCAAACAAACTCGAGGTATATGACCCTTCAGAATCAGCCCACAATATCCTTTAGCGAACCAGGTAAATTTGAAGAAACACGGTTCGAGAAAATCCATAATGTCATTTTTGATTCCTCTGAGGAAGCATCAATTTTAGTTGCACAGGAGATCAGAGCACTTATTGAACAAAAACAAAGCAACAACGAGAATTGTGTGCTCGGACTAGCTACAGGATCATCACCGATCAAGGTTTATGAGGAATTGGTTAGGATGCACCAGGAAGAAGGCCTCAGTTTCAGGAATGTGATCAGCTTTAACCTGGATGAATATTATCCGATGGAAACGGGGAATATCCAGAGTTATCATTATTTCATGCATCTTCATTTGTTCAGCCATATTGATATTCCAGATGAGAATATTAATATTCCGGATGGGACCATTGATCCTGAAAACCTGCGCGAATATTGCATAGCCTATGATAAAAAAATTGAAGTTGCCGGCGGGTTGGATTTTCAATTGCTGGGTATTGGCCGGACCGGTCATATTGGATTTAATGAACCGGGATCGCATTATAATTCAGCAACCCGGATAATAACTCTTGACCATATTACTCGTGTTGATGCTGCTCCTGCATTTCTCGGTATTGACAATGTGCCTCGGAAGGCCATTACCATGGGAATTGGATCTGTGAGAAAGGCCAAAAGAATTGTTTTACTGGCCTGGGGTTCCAATAAAGCATCAGTAGTACAGAAATCCATAGAAGGAGAAATCACTTCAGATGTTCCTGCTTCCTACCTGCAAAATCATCAGAATATAACCTTTATTATGGACCAGGGTGCTGCAGCAGATCTGACAAGGATGAAATCACCATGGTTAGTCACCTCCTGTGATTGGACCAAAGAACTTAAGATCAAGGCTGTGGTCTGGCTGAGCGAATTGACAAATAAATCGATTCTGAAACTCACCGATAAGGACTATAACGAATATGGCATGTCCGATCTTATAGCACTAGAAGGTTCGGCCTATGATTTAAATATTGCCATGTTCAATCGCCTGCAACATACCATTACAGGTTGGCCGGGCGGTAAGCCAAATGCCGACGACAGTAAGCGCCCAGAACGGAAAGACCCCGCCAGGAAACGTATCCTGATATTAAGTCCGCATCCCGATGATGATGTTATTTCAATGGGGGGCACTTTCGATCGGCTTATTGAACAGAATCACGAAGTCCATGTCGCTTATCAGACTTCCGGGAATATAGGAGTTCCTGATGAAGAAGCAGTAAAATTTGCCGAGGTTGCTATTGCAATGAATGGTGAATCAAAGGGGATGAAGGACATCATAGAATTTCTTTCCCGCAAAACCGAAAATGACATCGATACTATTGAAACACGTCGTTTAAAAGGTCTGATCAGACGCGGAGAATCTCATGCTGCTGCCAGGTATCTTGGATTAGATGACTCGCACGTTCACTTTCTCGATCTTCCTTTTTATGAAACCGGAACAATCAAGAAGAATCCGATATCACAAGCCGATATCGATATAATGAAAGCCATTATTGAAGATATTAAACCTCACCAGATTTATGCTGCAGGAGATTTTGCCGATCCGCATGGTACCCATAGAGTCTGCTTTGATGCTTTGACAATGGCCTTAGATGAGCTGCGATCTGAGTCGTATATGAAAGATTGCTGGATCTGGATGTATCGCGGTGCCTGGCATGAATGGGAAACCCATAAGATCGATATGGTGATCCCAATGAGCCCGGACCAGGTAATTAGGAAGCGACATGCTATTTTTTATCACCAGTCGCAAAAGGATGGTGTCATGTACCAGGGTAACGATTCCAGGGAGTTCTGGGTTCGGGTAGAAGACAGGAACAGGTCGACTGCTCAAAAATATAATGACCTGGGATTAGCCGATTATGCGGCCATGGAAGCCTTTAAACGATACTATTTCTAAATTGGGTTGGTAAATATATCATCATCCAGTCTCTTTGGTTAGACCGATGCTCTATTATAGGTTTGAATCCTGTATTTAAATGAGCCTCTAAAGACCGTTGGTTCTGCTTATCGACCTCTGTAATGATCCAATCAAAATCATCCATTAATTGGCTTTTCATAAAGTTATATAAGCCTTTAAAAACTCCTTGTTTACGAAATGCCTTATCAATACAAATCTGCCCCATTACAATATAATTGATGCCTCTGGGGACCTGTTTGCTGACCAGTTCAAACAAGGGTTTTAAAATATCGATAGATTGGGCAAAATCAGGATGCATACTTAATGCATATCCTATGACTTTCTTATCGTGAATAGCGATTATATGCGGGCATTTTGAATTCATGTCCTTTAATAGTTCCAGATCATGTTTCACGGTGAGGAATCCTTCAGACTTCTTCAAATCGGGACTAAGTGCATTACGAAGATTCCTGGTTTGGAGTGATAGAATTTGCTCTAATTCCTTGATGGTCTCTGCCTGCTTGTATTGAATTCTATCCATGAACTAAATTCGATCATCTAAGGCTTTGATCGTCTGTAATTCTACTTTCAAATCTCTGAACATATTGACTATGCTGCTCAATTTGAGTTCACTTTCGTCATACTCCTGGGTATTGATACAGCAGGTAAACTCCCAAAGCTCAAGAATTTCCGAAGCATGAATGGCATACGGCTGATATAACTTATTATCGGAATGTAACTCAAGATAATTTTCATCATCGGTTCGTTTATACAGCCGCTTATAAACCAATCCGTCATTCTTTGTCAAAACGATATAGGTTCGTCCTTCTTTTATATTCTGAATACTATCAACATACTTGGCTACTACAAATGCCCCGTCTTTTACAGGAAGCATAGAATCTCCCTTTATAGGGAATGCCCTGTGGGTTCCGGTTGGTAAAAATGGAAGCTTGATCTTTTGAAGCTGTTCGATGTATTCGGGGTCATCATAGCCCTGTAAATATCCTGCAGATGCTTTTGCAGGTATGATCTCTATCAGCTCCTCATTGTCTTCATCAACCGTTATAGGGAACAACACTCTTTTATTCCCGATCTCGATAAAGGAGGTGTCTTTAGCTAACCTCAGGTCGTTCTTCACCAGGATATCGATGGGGATATTGAAATAATCAGACAGGTCGATCAGTCGCTCTATAGAAGGTTCTGAACGACCTTCCTCATACGAGCCCACCACCGAACGCGTCCAGCCCAACTCCTCCGCAAACTGCTCCTGGGAAAAACCCTTCAGAGACCTCAAGTGTTTGATATTAGCCTGTATTTTTTTCATTTGCTACAAATATAAGCAACATCGACTACATATTGTAGTTATTTTTGTAAAAAGATGTACCTGAATTGTCATTCATATTTCAGCCTTAGATACGGCACCATAAAACCTGAGCGTTTGCTGGCCATCGCTTCGGAAAACGGTGTGCAGACCCTGGCCCTGACCGATATCAACAATACTTCGGCCTGTCTCGACTTTGTCAGGCTTTCAGAACAATACAAGATTAAACCTGTACTGGGTGTCGATTTCCGGCAGGGCGCCGAGCAACGCTTTATAATCCTCGCGAAGAACAACCGTGGGTTCCGGCAAATCAACAGTTATCTGTCGCAATTCATGCACAATAGTAAGCTGATTATTCCTGAACAGCCCGAGGCCAACCTGGAAGACTGCTACATAATCTATCCTTATCAATACGACAAGGATTACCGCTTAAGTCAAAATGAGTTCCTGGGTATTAAACCGCAACAGCTCAACAAGCTGAAATTTTCGAAATGGAACAAACACCGCAGTAAGCTGGTGGTATTGCAAACCGTATCTTTTGAAAACAAGAAGGGCTTTAATACACACCGCCTTTTAAGAGCCATAGATAACAATACACTATTGAGCAAGCTTCCTGCCGCTGAACAGGGAGACCCTGATGATATCATGCTCCCTTATGATGAGTTATGTAATGCCTATGATGAATTTCCCGAACTGATCCTGAACACCAACAGCTTGCTGGAACATTGTAGCATCGATTTCGATTTTTCCCAGGCCACCCCTAATAACCAGCGATGCTATACCCATAATGAAGCCCTGGATTACAGGCTGCTGGAAAAACTTACCTATGAAGGCCTTGGCTATCGATACAAAAAACCTGATAAGACCATATACAGGCGTATCAAAAAAGAACTGGGCATCATCAGGGAGAAAGGGTTTGTATCCTATTTCCTGATCAACTGGAAAATCCTGAAATATGCCAGGAGCAAAGGCTATTTTTATGTTGGGCGTGGCAGCGGAGCTAACAGCATTGTGGCTTACCTGCTCAGGATCACCGATGTAGATCCTGTAGAGCTCGATCTCTATTTCGAACGCTTTATCAACCTCTACCGCAAAAATCCACCCGATTTCGATATCGATTTTTCGTGGTCAGACCGTGACGACATCATTCAATTCATCTTCAATCAGTTTAAGAACACCGCCCTGATCACCGTTTATAACACCTTTAAGTTCAGGGCTTCTGTCCGTGAGCTGGGTAAGGTATTTGGCTTACCCAAAGCCGAAATGGATATACTGACTCGCGGACGTTATGATTTCAAGGCTCTGGACAAACTATCTCAATTGGTTTTGATCTACAGCGAACGCATCAAGGGTTTCCCCAACTACCTGGGCATTCATGCCGGAGGTATTATTATTTCTGAAAAGCCCATCCATTACTATTCGGCTACTTTTATGCCACCCAAAGGCTTTCAAACAACTCAATTTGATATGGTGGCTGCCGAAGATATAGGGCTCTATAAGTTTGACATTCTCAGTCAGCGTGGACTCGGAAAGATCAAGGAAGCGGTGGAAATAGTCGGGTACAACCATCCGGAAAAAGACCCTATAGACATTCATGATATCAAGCGATTCAAACGGGACGAACGTATAAAGGACCTGCTCAGGAACGCCAGGGCCATCGGTTGTTTTTATGTGGAATCACCCGCTATGCGGATGCTGCTTAAAAAATTGCAGGTCGACAACTACCTGGGGCTGGTGGCTGCCAGTTCGGTTATACGGCCCGGAGTATCCAAATCGGGTATGATGCGGGAGTATATTATGCGTTATCGATTTCCTGAACGAAGAGGAGATGCTCACCCTGTACTTCTTGACATTATGCCTGATACTTACGGGGTCATGGTATACCAGGAAGACGTGATCAAGGTAGCCCACTATTTTGGAGGACTGAACCTGGGTGAGGCCGATATGCTGCGCCGCGGTATGTCGGGAAAATTTCGTTCGAGAGATGAGTTCCTGAAAGTAAAACAGCAATTCTTCAACAATTGTAAACGGGATGGTAAACCCGATGAGCTGACCGCTGAGGTCTGGCGACAGATCGAAAGTTTTGCCGGTTATGCCTTTGCCAAAGGCCACTCGGCTTCCTATGCCGTAGAGAGTTACCAAAGCCTGTTCCTAAAGGCCTACTATCCCCTGGAATACATGGTAGCGACCATCAATAATTTTGGTGGCTTCTATCGCACCGAACTCTATGTACACGAGGCCAGGATGCATAATGGCATTATTGAAGCGCCCTGTATCAATACCAGTCAGTACCAGGCTATCATCAAAGGCAAAACCATCTACCTGGGCTTTATGTTTTTGCATGCTTTCGAGTCGAAAATTGCAAGATCCATCCTCGACGAACGGGACGTCAACGGCACTTTTAAAGACCTGGACGATTTTATCGACAGGGTTCTTATTTCCATAGAGCAGATCGCTATCCTGATCAAGATCAATGCCTTCCGCTTTACAGGGATCAACAAAAGGGAGCTGCTATGGCAGGCCCATCTGAAGATCAATAAAAATCCTTTGCCGGTAGAGACCATAAGCCTTTTCAAAACAAGCCGAATCCATTACAAAACACCCCTTCTGCCCAGTTCGGTGCTGGAACATGCCTTTGACGAGATTGAACTGTTGGGATTTCCCTTATGCAATCCTTTTGGATTACTCGTCTATGACAAAAACAATAAGATGAGGGCTAAAACTCTGCCTGATAATGTCGGCCGTATTATTAACATTGAAGGTTACCTGGTAACAACCAAGACCACAACCACTTCCAACCGGAAAAGTATGTGCTTCGGAACTTTTTTAGATCGTGATGGTGATTTTATCGACACGGTTCATTTTCCCCCTGTGGCGGCTAAGTTTCCTTTCCGGGGAAAAGGGATTTACAGCATTAGCGGGAAAGTACTTGAAGAATTTGATTGTATCAATATAGAGGTGATCAGCATGCGCCGCCTGGCTATTATCGAAGACCCGCGATATGCAGAATCTT
>JABDPU010000158.1 GCA_013042625.1 Flavobacteriaceae bacterium
TGTAGCAGCCTCGAGTCAGGGTCTGGGCAAGGCTGTGGCCATAGAATTGGTCAAAGAAGGTGCTGATGTCATTATCTGTGGTAGAAACATAGAATCTTTGACGGCAGCAAAAGTTGAACTTGATGCCATCGGGAAGCAAAGCGTTTTAGCCTACCAGCTGGATCTTTCAAATCCAAAGGACCGGGAACAGGCCTTAGATAAGATTTTGATTGATGTAGGCCATATCGATATTTTAGTTACGAACTCTGGAGGACCACCACCCGGTAATTTTGAATCCTTCGATCATGGCGACTGGCTGGCTGCCTTTGAACTTTTGGTTGGGAGTGCCACAACTCTTGTACAAAAAGTTTTACCCGGTATGAAGTCGAAATCCTGGGGTCGCATCATAATGATCACATCACAGGCCGTCAAGCAACCGGTCGACAATCTCATCTTGTCCAATGCGGTGCGATCGGCTCTTCCCGGACTTATGAAAAGCCTTTCCAATGATTTAGCCAAGCATAATATCACGGTGAATAATGTCATGCCCGGCTATACCAATACCCAGCGATTGAAGAATTTGATTTCTCAAAGTCCGCAATTTGCAGAAGTTAAAAATGAAGTACCCATGGGCCGTTTCGGCGAACCGGAGGAATTCGCGGCCGCTGTTGCTTTTCTTGCAAGTGAAAGGGCGAGCTATATCACAGGAGTATCACTGCCAATTGATGGAGGTTGGATAAAATCGATTTAACCAATGGATAGAACATCTTATAAAATAGATCTTTCAGGACTGAATATCCTGGTAACAGGTGCTTCGAAGGGTATTGGAAAGAGCATAGCCGAAAATCTTATCAGGCAAGGCGCTTCGGTTGCTGTTCATTATAATTCTGACAAACAAGGTGCTGATGAAGTCCTGGCTAAAACCGATGGAAAATCATTTTCGATTCAGGCTAATTTGGAACATGAAAGTGAAGTTATAGAACTGTTTGAGCAAACTGAAGAACGGCTGGGAGTTATCGATGTCATTATACTTAACGCAGGGATATTTGAGGATCAGCCTATTGATATGCCCAATGCAGAATGGATGAAACTTTGGCGGAAGGTTATAGAAGTCAACTTAAATTCAACCGGACTACTTACTAAGTTAGGTTTGAATCACTTTGTTAAGAATGGTTCAGGGCGATTTGTATTTATTGGAAGTCGGGCTGTATTCCGGGGAGAAACACAGGAATATTTAGCTTATGCTGCCTCAAAAGGAGGGATGACTTCTTTGGCCAGGAGCATCGCGAGGTCATTTGGCAAGGAGGGCGTAAAATCATTTATCGTAGCACCGGGATTTACCAGAACTCAAATGGCAGAAGCATTTATTCAGAAATATGGTGAACAAAGGGTTTTAGATGAAATTGGACTGAACGAATTGACCAGACCTGAGGATATCGCGCCCCTGGTTGCCATGTTGAGTAGCGGACTGATGGACCATGCTTCAGGTGCAACCATAGATATAAATGCGGCCAGTCATATCAGATAAAAATTTGAGTTTTAATGAAGTAAAGTGTAACAAATGTAGTTTCTGCTACTCTTATATAGAAATCAATCAATCAACCACAATGCGTTATTTACTTCTAATTTTAGTTAGCGCCTTCACTTTTATTAGTGTTCAGGCGCAGGAGGTCTTGACATCAACTGAATGGCAGGAAGACCTTAGATTTTTGCAACAAACTGTGCATAAGGACTATTCGTTCTTATTCAAGAAAACTACGAAGGCCGAATTCGATACGGCTGTTGAAAAGCTCCACAAGGAAATCCCTTCATTGGAGCAACATGAGATCATTATTGGCATGGCCAGGCTTGTATCCTCGTTTAAATATGGGCATACGGTTCTGGGATTCCGTTACTCACCTTACCCGTTTCATCAATTACCACTGAATTTTTACTGGTTCAATGATGGCCTGTTTGTACAGGGGGCTCATAAGGATCAGGCTGATGTGCTGGGTGCCAAGGTAACGGCAATTGGCAAGATGACGACAGAGGAGGCTTTGAAAGCTATTTATCCTGTTGTTCCTTCGGAAAATGATCAGTTCTTTAAAGCTTACGGACCGCTTTATCTATCGGTTGCCGAAGTGCTTCATGCCCAGGGTGTGATAGATGAAATGGCAAACGAGGTGGAACTGACCTTTGAAAAGGATGGCAAGAGCTTTAAAAAGAAGATTTCAACCTTGCCTAAAGGGGAACGTGTTCCAACGGAGTACAGCCTGGTTAAAACCGATGAAAACTGGCTTGAAGCCCGGGAACAGGAGATGACACCCAACTATCTTAAAGATCTAGACAAGATCTATTATTACGAATATCTCCCGGAAACAAAAACCGTGTATGTTCGTCAGAGTCAGATCCAGGATGATCCCTCTGAGGATATTCCGACTTTTTATGCAAGGGTTTTTGATTTTATCGAAAACAATGATGTAGAAAAATTGGTCATTGATGTTCGTTTGAACGGAGGCGGAAATAATTACAAGAACAAGCCGGTCGTAACCGGGATTATCGAAACAGAAAAAATCAACGAAGTAGGAAAGTTGTTTGTCATTATTGGAAGACGTACGTTCTCTGCCTGTCAGAATCTTATCAATGAACTGGATAACTATACCAATGCGGTATTTATAGGTGAGCCCAGCAGCGAGAATATCAACTTCTATGGCGATAATAACAGGGTGGATCTGCCTAACAGTAAGATCCCTGCTTATTTGTCCTTTGCCTGGTGGCAGGACAAGCCACAATGGGAAGGGGCTGACTGGACTTCACCGCATTATGCGGTCGACATGAGTTTCGAGGAATACAGAACGAATCAGGACCCTGTATTGGAAGCAGCGCTGGAATTCAAAGGTGATAATTTTATTGTTGATCCGATGGATTATATGACCAATCTGTTCATGGCAGGTGAGATCGAGAGATTACAGAAGGAAACCATTGAAATGGTTAATGATCCGCGGTACCAGTTCTTTGATTTCGAAGCTAACCTGAACGGAGCAGGGTATCAACTGTTGAACAGCGGGCAAACCAAGGAAGCGGTCTTTGTTTTCGATTTCAATACGAAGTTGTTTCCTGACTCACCCAATTGCTGGGATAGTTTGGCAGAAGCATATTGGAAGGCCGGTGATTTAGAAAATGCCAAAGAATATTATAATAAGGCGATACAGATGGATCCTGACGGGGCAACTGGAAAGAATGCCAGGAATATGTTGAAGGAAATGGATTCCGAGAATAAACACTAAAATCAATCTCAATCACTATATTTTTAAGCAGCTCTTTGAGCTGCTTTTTTCTTTTAGTAACTTAGAGGAAAGGTGATGACATGAGAATTCTGCCCGTATTATTCATTGTTTTATTCAGTATGAATATTCATGCCCAGAATAATTATGAGTTAAAGCGACATCAAATGGTTCAAGAACAAGTTAAGAATCGTGGTATTAATCATGGGCCAACGCTTAAAGCCATGAAATCAGTACCAAGACATGAGTTTGTTCTGCAGGGCTTAAGACCGTCAGCTTACCTGGATACGCCTTTGCCAATCGGACATAAACAGACCATATCTCAACCCTATATAGTGGCCTTTATGACTTCCGAATTAAATCCGAAACCAAAGGATCGTGTTCTCGAAATCGGGACTGGTTCAGGTTATCAGGCCGCTGTTTTGGCCGAGATTGTTGATACAGTTTATACTATAGAAATAGTTGAACCCTTAGGGATTCAAGCCCGGAATAAATTACAAAAACTCGGATATGACAATGTTAAGGTTAGAATTGGAGATGGATATAACGGTTGGCCTGATGCGGCGCCTTTTGATGCTATTATTGTTACGGCCGCAGTTGAGGAGGTTCCTCAACCATTAATTGATCAACTTGCCGAAGGTGGCAGAATGATCATTCCTGTTGGTCCGCACAGAGACCTGAGAAACCTTCAGCTGATTAAAAGAAGAAAAGGGAAACTTATAACGAAAAACCGATTACCGGTACGATTTGTTCCTTTCACCCGTGAAAAAGACAGCCTCTGAAAATATGATACGATTAGGACGTTATTTTGTACTATTGCATTGATCATTTCAGCAAACTATGTCTAAGTCAAATCCAGTCGTTCTTATCGTTCTATCTTTTTTTTCGATATATGTTATTTGGGGCTCCACTTATTTGCTGAATAAAATTGCGGTCAACGAACTTCCACCATTTATGCTGGCCGGAATTCGCTTCGCAATTGCCGGATTATTAATCTTCCTAATCTCCAGAATTATTGGATTGTCCTTAAAGATATCTGC
>JABDPU010000141.1 GCA_013042625.1 Flavobacteriaceae bacterium
AGTTTGAAGTTCCTAAAAAAGTATATTATTTACCATCCTTTGTAGATACATTTTCTGGAAAAGTGCAAAGAGAGGAAACTTTGAAGTTATTAAAGTGATATTTTTATAATTACTTAAACCTGTATCACTCCCAAATTAAACTTTTTGTCGATAGGAGCGTGGTTAGCAGCTTCAATTCCCATACTAATCCAGGTCCTTGTATCTAAGGGATCTATTATAGCATCTGTCCAAATATGTGCAGCTGCATAATAGGGTGATACTTGAGCATCATAACGGTCTTTTATCCTATTATATAATTCATCTTCTTTAGCTTTTGTAAACTTTTCTCCTTGTTTTTCCAAGGATGACTTCTCAATTTGTAATAATACTTTTGCTGCAGAATTACCACTCATAACAGCTAATTCGGCGCTTGGCCAGGATACGATTAATCGTGGGTCGTAAGCCTTGCCACACATAGCATAATTTCCGGCACCATAGCTGTTTCCAATTATTACGGTGATTTTTGGTACGACACTGTTGCTAACGGCATTAACCATTTTTGCCCCGTCTTTAATGATCCCACCATGTTCGCTTTTGCTGCCAACCATAAAACCGGTAACATCCTGAAGAAATACAAGTGGAATTTTCTTTTGATTGCAATTGGCTATGAAACGAGTGGCTTTATCTGCTGAATCTGAATAGATCACCCCACCGAATTGCATTTCTCCCTTTTTGGTTTTAACCACAGAGCGCTGGTTTGCAACAATTCCAACAGCCCATCCGTCTATCCTGGCGTAACCACAAATCAGGGTTTTGCCATAACCGGCCTTATATTCTTCAAATTCAGAACCGTCAACCAGGCGATATATGATCTCGTGCATATCATATTGACCGGAGCGTGAAGCCGGTAAAATTCCATAGATATCCGATTCTTTTTCTTTTGGTTTGGAGGATTCTGTTCTGCTAAATCCTGCCTTTTCGTAATCTCCCATCTTATCGATGATCGCCCTGATCTTATCGAGAGCGGCTTCGTCGTTTTCCGCTTTATAGTCGGTTACCCCCGAAATCTCACAATGCGTGGTGGCGCCGCCTAAAGTTTCATTGTCAACACTCTCTCCAATTGCGGCCTTTACCAAATAGCTACCTGCAAGGAAAATACTTCCTGTCTTATCCACTATCAGTGCCTCATCACTCATTATAGGAAGGTAAGCACCTCCTGCCACACAGCTACCCATTACAGCGGCGATCTGGGTGATACCCATACTGCTCATTACTGCATTATTCCTGAAAATACGTCCAAAATGTTCCTTGTCGGGAAAGATTTCATCCTGCATTGGCAAGTATACACCGGCACTGTCCACCAGGTAAATAATGGGTAATCTATTTTCAATGGCTATTTCCTGAGCGCGAAGGTTTTTCTTCCCGGTAATAGGAAACCAGGCCCCGGCTTTAACAGTCGCATCATTGGCAACGACTATGCATTGACGGCCCATGACATATCCGATCTTAACAACGACACCGGCAGAAGGACAGCCACCATGTTCCTCGTACATGCCATCCCCGGCAAAGGCACCAATCTCAATCTGCTCAGACTTTTTATCCAGCAAATAGTCGATGCGCTCCCTGGCTGTTAGTTTTCCCTTACTATGATGTTTTTCAATACGTTTCTTTCCACCGCCTAATTTAACCGCTGCATATCGCTTTCTTAGTTGCGATAACATCAGTTTATTTCGGTCTTCATTCTTATTGAAGTTTAAGTCCATGTGCCGGTTTTATAATGAATGTAAAATTACGAAGAAATACTATGTGATCATCATAAGATTATTTAAATATATTACATGGAAATATATTCCTTGGAAAATAAAATTATTATTTGTAAATTTGACCAAACTTTAATAGATGAAAAAGATAGTTGTAATAGGAGGGAGTAATAGCAAATCTTCAATCAATAAGCAATTGGCACTTTATGCAGCAGCTGGTATTAATAATGCCGAGCTGGATATTTTGGATCTAAATGATTTCGATTTGCCGCTTTATGGCATTGACCTCGAAAATGAAGCCGGAATTCCTGAAGCAGCCATAACCTTCCTCAATCATATTAAACAAAGCGATGGAGTTGTGATTTCCCTGGCTGAGCACAATGGCGCCTATTCAACGGCATTTAAAAACGTTTTCGACTGGATGTCGAGAATAGATGGGAAGCTATGGAGTGATAAACCCATGTTGCTCATGGCGGCTTCTCCGGGTGGTCGCGGTGGCCGGTCAGTGCTGGATATTGCCGGTGACAGGTTTCCTAGAATGGGCGCTCAGATAACATCCGAATTTTCTTTGCCCTTTTTTCAAAAGAATTTTATAGATGGAGAAATTATTGATGATGATTTAAACAGTCAGTTGGAATCAGCAATCAAGAAATTCGAATCAAAACTAATGTAAATAAGATATGGATTCAAACAGAGAAATTATCAAGGAATACTCCAAAGGCGATCTAACCGTAGTATGGAAGCCTAAAACATGTATTCATGCGGCGGAGTGTGTTAAGCGTTTACCCGAAGTTTATAAACCAGACGAGAAACCATGGATTCAATTAGAGAATGCTACTGCAGATGAATTAAAAGCACAAATTGATGCTTGTCCGTCCGGAGCGCTTTCATACCGGTTAAGTAATAAGCAACAGGAAACAGCAGCTTCAGCTCAATCGAAAGTTCAGGTTAAGCCAAACGGGCCACTTCTTGTTTTCGGCAACCTGGAGATCAACCATTCCGATGGGAGTGCAGAAATGAAATCAAAGGTAACGGCATTCTGCAGATGTGGAGCATCGGCGAACAAACCATATTGCGATGGTGCGCATAATAAGGTAGATTTTACAGGCTAGGATGGGAGACCTTTCAGAAGATATTAAATCCAGCTTTCCGAATAAAAGGGTTAAAGCGCTGCTGAATATTCTGTATACAGCTAACTGGATAAGAAGTCATCAGAATGATTTTTTTAAGCCTTATGGTATATCACCCCAGCAATACAATATTTTAAGGATACTCAAAGGAGCTAATGAACCGGTTAAAGTGCAGTGGGTGAAGGATCGCATGATCGAAAGAGCACCGAATGCAACACGGTTAATGGATAAGCTTTGCGGCAAGGATCTTATGAAACGAATTCCATGCAAAGACGATCGTCGGGTTGTTTTTGTAGAGATAACCCCAAATGGACTGGCCCTGCTCAAGACGATCGGGAAATCTATGGATTTAAATGTTCTCGATAATCTTAGTGAAGCAGAGGCTGGAAAACTGAGCGACCTGCTTGATAAGATCAGATAGATTAAATAATTAGAATAAGAAAGGAAAAGAAAATGAAAACAGTAGTTCACAAAGCAGATAGCAGAGGATTTGCTAACCATGGATGGTTACAAGCTAATCACTCCTTTAGCTTTGCAAATTATTTTAACCCGGAGAAAATTCATTTTGGTGCCTTGAGGGTTCTGAATGATGACATCATAGCGCCAAGTATGGGCTTTAGTACTCATCCGCATAATAACATGGAGATTATCACCATCCCATTATCAGGAGAATTGAAGCATAAGGACTCCATGTTTAACGACTGGCAATCTGTACGTCCCGGAGAGGTTCAGGTCATGTCGGCGGGAACAGGAGTTTTTCATTCTGAAATCAATGGATCGAGTAAGGAGTACTTGAGTTTGTTCCAGATCTGGATAACGCCGGACCAGGAGAATGTAGAACCAAGGTATGATCAGAAAATCTTCAATCCGGATGATCGTAAGAATAAAATTCAGACTCTTGTTTCAGGCTTTGATGTCCCGGATTCCGGCAGTCTGAAAATTCACCAGAGTGCGAGACTGTCAAGAATAGATTTGGAAAAGGAAAAGATGGTTCAATACAAGACTATTTCAGAAAACCATGGTGTATATGTCATGGTTATCCATGGTGAACTTGAATTGAATGGCCAGGTTATTCAATCGAGGGACGCCGCAGGCATCTCTGAATCAAGTCAGATCGAGATCGAAGCGAAGTCAGATAGTGAGGTTCTGCTTATAGAGGTCCCGATGATCAATCTCAATTAATTTAAAACACTGAGAATGAAGCACTCCGAATGGAGTGCTTTTTTTATTGCAAAAAAACCGATATTTGTATTTCAACTTTAAAATTGAATGATCTATGCCGATGAATAAAAATACGGTTTTGGCCTGGGCCACAACCATTATGGTAATTGTGGGACTGGGATTAATTGCGTTGGGCGCCTTTAGGTATGATGATGTAGCCGGATGGGGCTTTGCAGCAGTCGGTGTTGGATTTTTTGCCATTGCCTGGGTATTTGATGCATTAAAGGGCCGTGTTTGATGAGTGACGATAAAAAAATAATCTTCTCAATGGCCGGGGTTTCTAAAACATTTCCCGGCGCTAATACACCAATAATTAAAAATATTTACCTGAGTTTCTTCTATGGAGCTAAAATCGGTATCCTAGGATTAAACGGCTCAGGAAAATCAACCCTTTTGAAGATCATCGCCGGGATTGATAAGAATTTCCAGGGTGATGTGGTCTTTTCACAGGATTATTCTGTTGGTTATCTCGAACAGGATCCACAGCTGGACGACTCTAAAACGGTCATAGATATTGTAAAGGAAGGTGTTTCAGAAACAGTAGCTGTATTAGATGAATACAACCAGATCAATGATCAGTTTGCCTTACCTGAAGTTTATGAAGATGCCGATAAGATGCAAAAACTGATGGATCGTCAGGCCCAGTTACAGGACCAGATTGATGCTTCTAACGCCTGGGAACTGGACACCAAGTTAGAAATAGCAATGGATGCTTTAAGAACACCGGAAGGAGATAAGCCGATTTCTGTTCTGTCAGGTGGTGAGCGAAGACGTGTTGCCCTGTGCCGTTTACTTCTCAAAGAACCAGATGTTTTATTGCTTGATGAGCCTACCAACCACTTAGATGCCGAATCTGTGCATTGGTTGGAGCATCACCTGGCACAATATAAAGGAACCGTCATAGCAGTGACTCACGACCGTTATTTTCTCGATAATGTTGCGGGTTGGATCCTGGAATTAGACAGGGGAGAAGGTATTCCCTGGAAAGGAAATTATTCCTCATGGTTGGAACAGAAATCAAAACGACTGGCACAGGAGCAGAAACAAGCCAGTAAACGACAGAAAACATTGGAGCGTGAGCTGGAATGGGTGAGAATGGCGCCTAAAGGGAGACAATCTAAGCAGAAGGCGCGATTGAATAGCTATGAAAAACTGATGAGCCAGGATCAAAAGCAGTTAGATGAAAAGCTTGAGATTTATATACCAAATGGCCCCAGGCTTGGCACCAATGTTATTGAGGCCAAAGGAGTTAGTAAGGCCTTTGAGGATAAATTGCTTTATGAAGACCTCAATTTTAAGTTACCTCAAGCCGGAATTGTCGGTATTATCGGTCCGAATGGAGCCGGTAAAACGACCATCTTTAAAATGATAATGGGTGAAATTGAAGCTGACAAAGGTGAATTTACTGTAGGAGATACAGTAAAACTGGCCTATGTAGACCAGGCTCACTCCAATATAGATGCTGAGAAAACCATCTGGCAGAATTTTAGTGATGAGCAGGAATTGATTATGATGGGTAACAGGCAGGTAAATTCAAGAGCTTATCTCAGTAGGTTTAATTTCTCTGGCAGTGAACAGAATAAAAAAGTAAAATTGCTATCCGGAGGGGAGCGTAACCGTCTGCATTTGGCCATGACTCTAAAGGAAGAGGGTAATGTACTCTTATTAGATGAACCGACTAACGATTTAGATGTAAATACCTTGAGAGCATTGGAAGAAGGCTTGGAAAATTTTGCTGGCTGTGCTGTGGTTATTTCTCACGACCGATGGTTCCTTGACCGGATATGTACTCACATCCTTGCCTTTGAAGGCGATAGCCAGGTGTATTATTTTGAAGGTGGATTCAGCGAATACGAGGAGAATAAGAAAAAACGCCTTGGAGCCGATATCATGCCGAAACGAATCAAGTACAAAAAGCTGATACGATAAAAAAAGCTCCGGAGAGATCCGGAGCTTTTGTATTCTTCACATTAATTGAGTCAATTAATAATTGTCATATAGATGTCCTTCACGGAAATCTCTGTAGACCTTATTATCTTCTTCCGAAGAAAATCCTGTCTTGCTTAATTTTTCACTTTCCGCCTTAAGTTTGATCCACTTCATTATTCCTAATACAAGCAATACGCTAAAGAACGCTACTGTAATAATCAGCACAGCGATCAAATCGATTTGTTGGATTAAAAATGAGGGTTTAGCAAAAAGTGCAGGTATACTATTCATATGAGGCGTAAATTTGGTTAAGAGCTTCTCAAATATAGGGCAAAACGATCATAATTCTCTTGAAATGAACAATTTATCGATGACTGAACAATTATACCGACCAGAGCTCCGATTTTCGGGATAAACGACAAAACTGTAAGTCTTTTCTTTATATACGTAATTATATCTCTTTTGGATTTTCGGCCCTATAATATTTTTTCTTCTTACCTCATAAATCGTAATAAGCATAAAATATTAGTCAGAATTCCGGCTGCTAAAAGATGTTTTGTAACTAAAGTTACAAAAGACCTAACTGTGATTTTTGTCATGTTTTCAGAAGTGTGGGAGTACTACTTTTATCCTAACTAAAATTCAAATTCATAGCATACTTTGCTTTGCGTTTGAGATAAATATTTTTACAATGAGACATACATTATTAAAGACGTTTATTTTATTGTTTTCAACCCTGATTTATTCTCAGGCCGGACATATTATGCAGGGTGTAAGCTCTGTTAATATGTCAATGGGTGGAGCCGCTACGGGCCAGCCATTAGATATTAGTGGTGCGTTGCACTGGAACCCTGCCGCTGTATCTTCATTCGATGGTAAAATTTTTAGTTTCGATGCGGGCTTTTTCTTCTCTTCTCCTGAATTATCAAGTAGCCTACCCGCAGGAATGTTAGGTCCCGGAGCACCTGCAGTTAGTGGAGTAACGGAAGATGACAGAGGAGTTTCAATACTTCCCAATTTAGCTTATGTATGGGGAAATGAAGAGAGTAAACATACCTGGGGTGTGTCTGCGTTTGGTATTAGTGGTTTTGGTGTGACCTTCCCCGAGGAGTCTAATAATCCGTTAAGCCCGGATTTTAATCCAACTATGGATTCCAATCCTATAAATTATCCGCAACAAGCCATGGGCTTTGGTCGGGTAGAATCCGACTATATGTTACTCCAGATTGGAGTGACCTGGGCTTACGAATTATCCGATAAATTCTCCGTTGGTATTCAGCCAACTATAAACTTCGGTGGACTTGAACTTGAGCCTAATCCAATAGCTACGCCTTCTCAGGAATTTGGTTATCCGAAGAGTAAAAGGGCCTGGGCAACAGGTTTCGGCGCTCAATTCGGTTTATACTTTGATTCCGGAACAGGATTTAAAGCCGGTGCCTCATATAAAACCGTTCAATCATTTTCCGAGTTTGAATTTGAAAGCACATATTTGTCCGGCACCTCTGCACCTGAAGAAAAATTCCAGATGGACTACCCGGCAATATTATCATTTGGCCTTGGATATAGCGCCGGAGATTTTGACTTAGCTGTTGACTATAGAAATGTAAACTACGAGAATACCGAAGGCTTTGAAAAAAGTGGATGGACGATTGCTTCTTCAGGACCGTTTATGGGATTCCCCAATGGTTCTGTAGAAGGATTTGGATGGAAAAATATTTCCGTTATTTCTGCGGGTGTCCAATATAAAGGAATTGATAAGCTTCCATTGAGATTCGGTTATACATATAGTGATAATCCAATTCGCGATGAATTGACCTTTTTCTCTGTGCCTGCTACAGCCATAATCAAGAATGCTTTCCAGGTTGGTTTAAGCTATGAGGTTTCAGATAATTTGACATTAGATGGTGTCTTCCATTATGGTGATAGTGGTGGTTCTTCAGAAGGGCCACTTCTCAATCCAACCCCGGATCAGGATTTCAACATGGACGGATTCCCGGATGGTCCTTGGAATGCCGATACCAATCCATTAGGAATTATTCCAGGATCTACTGTCTCTTACGATATGACAACATCAATGGTGATGTTTGGAATGAGCTATACATTTTCCCCTAAGGAAACCAGTGAAGATTAATAGCACTTAGTCTATTGTAAAATGGCCTTCTCTCGAGAAGGCCATTTTCGTTTAATAATTCATGAACAAAAGCTGTAACAAATCAGAGCTATCAGCTACCTATATTTTGCGTGAATTAAGTTTTTTTCCTCATAAAATTTGACGAAATTGCTTATCCGTTTTGTTTAATCTAAATTTTATAACACCCTATGTCAGACGATTTTGATTTATTGGAAACCAGCTCAAGCGAGGAACAGGAAAAAGTAGATGTTAATTGGGGTAAAGCCATCGATCAGATGAAATCGAAACTGGCGCAGGAAGATGATCCCGAGGTGCGCCAGAAGATTTTGAATGCTACACTTGACGATGTCGTTCATATGGCAGAGAAGGACAGGACCACGCTACTGGATGCCATCAAAGACCTGACGGATTACCAGGAGGAGGTAGGAATAATCTTCGAAGCGTTTTCTTCTTTGAATGCCGATGAACAGAAGATCATTGATAATGCTATTCGCCGTTTGGCAGTAGCTGAGCAGGAATTGCAGGAAGCTGAAAGCAAACCTAATAACTGGTGGAATAATCTTTGGGGTCGCAAAAGCAAAATAAAACGCGCCCAGGAAGAGTTGAAGCAGGCTCAGAAGAACCGGGATTCTGCTGATAACCGTGCGAAGGCCATGTTCCAACAGCGGATAGAAAGTGCCGATATTCAAACCCTGCTAAACGAATTATCATTTAAGAGCCAGGCGGCAGTTAAGCGATTAAAGGACCGGGAGATCGAGATTAAGGAAGTGGAAGATAAATTGCAGGATGCTATTGTAGAAGCAACAAAGAATCACACCAAAGCCCTGGAGAAGAAGAAAGAGATAGAAGGTCGACTCGAGGAACAATATGCCTTGCTTAAACAAGCTCGACAGGAACTGGAGGAAATCGTTGATAAGCAATCTTCTGAATATGCCCAGGCCATCGGTAAGGTTACTAAGTTGGAACAATCGGTTGAAGAATTGGAAGGACTTAAAAATGCATATACCACACTTGCAGCCAGTAAAGATAGTTTCGTGCATAAGCACAACCTGACCATAAAAGTACTGACATCACTTCGAAGCAATTTGCAAACGCACAGGGCCAAACTTAAATCAGATACTGAGGAGCGTCTCAAGTATTACGACGGATATGTAGTAGCGCTTAAGGCAAGGACCGACCAGGAATTTGCAGCGATTCTTGAACATCTTGGGGTGAAGACCGATGAACATATTGGTGAAACACTTGCCGCTATGCATACTGCAAGTGCTAAAGCCCGACAGGAAATGATGGATAATATCCCTGTCCATGAAAAAATTATGCAGGGCGTTTACAAGTCTTATGCCGAAGCTTTGCAGGAAATCAGAGCCAAGGATTCTGAAATTCAGAAGAATTTTGCAGAGCGTTATGGCATCGATATGAAGGAAATCTTTGACGCCTATTATAAAGCCGATGAGACCGTTCCTGCCGGAGACGAGAGCCCGGAAGGTGAAGGTTCCTCTGAGCCAACGGAAGAAAACGACCTGCTGTCGTAAACTTCCAATAATCTGAATTCAAACAACAGGCGATAATTCACTTGTGGATCATTTGCTTGTAAAATTAGTAGCACACTGGATCAATATCCAGTGAAAGTTTAATATGATTGTTACGCCTCTAGATTCCGCAGAACTCGATTCGAAAGAGCAATATATCTTCTACCATAAGATGGTTGATTTTGCCCTTAAGGAATTGATTGTAGGTGTTCAGAGGCAAGGATTGTGTAGTCCGAAGGAGGTAATTTTTTTCAAACAATATTGTGATCTGCTACTGTATTCCATCGAGGCCATGCGTATTAAGTATATGTATGATGAAGAGGATAATATGAAGATCGACCTGACCGATTCGGGGTTCCCGAATTACCTGGAGTTCAGATACCTTTTTAATGACCTGGCCCTGCGAAAGGAATATATTGGTAAACTACCACCAATAGAAAGCCTGAAGACCGAGTTTCTGGATACTCTTCTCCGACGAAAACAAATGGTGAACAAACGTAAATTGTTCCAGGCCTCATCTATAGTTTATTATTCTTCGGTTCAGAAGCAGTTTATTTTTAATCGATTCATACAGGGCAAGATCGTTAAGGCTCCCGACAATATGAAATACGATTGGCTGGTGAGCTGGAGCTTTTATGATGTGTCTCACAACCGTCCGTTTATCTGCTTTATGTATTTCGATTACGATGGCAGCAATGCTGAAAAGTACAAAACAAAAATTTACCAGGCGCTTAAGCAGGCCGCCGACAGGGAAATGCCTTTGGATGCTATGGCCTATGCTATCGACCGGAAATTGATTGACGTATTTCCAAAGAAAATAAAGCGAATCGACCTGGGGCCACTGCATAATGTTTTCGCTAAAGATGAAAACGAAAAGACGCATGCGGTTTTAGAAGGAATTGCCAAGAAACAAATTTCCCTTGAATCTTTTGCCTTCTCACTTCGAATTGATGAAGTCAGCTCCGGAAGTGAATTTATTGAAGGAAGTTTTTTCAATAAGCAGAAGCTTCAGAAATGGGGAAATACGATCAGGGAGGATTATATTTTTGCGCCTCACAGGATCATCCAGATGCTTTACAGCAAAACACCCGAATTGATGAACAAATTGGCCAAACCTCCAATTGAACTGGCCGATTTGAAAATCGACAAATTTGAATAAGATATTATCAGGTAAATAATAATATGGAACATAGTTCGACCTTTCCGATAAAAAAAAGCGAATTAGATCAACTTCGCGAAGAAGCTACCTCTTACATAAAAAGCGTTCAGTGGGAACAAGGCCGACGTGCGAGAAATCGTGAAAAGGACGATAAGGATGATTCCATTTTACTCTATCTCTCAAGGGCTAAAGGTGGTAATGGATCCGCCGATGTGGTTTCCGTTTCTAAAAGCATACTTTCATTGAAGAAGCGGCTTTTGCCCGAATCGGTTGCCATTCCACTGCATTTGAACCGGGCCCTCTATGCTCTGCAGGAAGGAATTACACTGGGTATCTGGATTAAGGATAGTTATTATGACGCATCCGGACTCTCAAGTCTGAATGAAAAACGCGAAATTCTCGATAATTCCGGAAAGCGTGAGTATGAGAGTAAAATGCATACCGCAACGGCTTTCATGCTGTTTTCAACAGCCTATAAGATCCTTCACGACCTTCAACCTTTTGCTTCAGACGACCTAAGCGTCATGAAGAATAAATTTGCAGGTATTCCTGAGGTTTCGGTAATGTCACCATTAAAGGGAATTTCATGCAGCCTGTTCTATTATGATAAATACCTGAATCATCCGCAGATCATTTTAACTGATCAGGATGTGATCGATTTTACCGTGGTCTATTTCGAGGCCCTTATCGATGAGATTCAACTTCGGAAAAGTTCATTGGAGTATACCGATACCATCGTTGATCGAACCTATAAATTAGAGAATTCAGACTTTGCTGTTGCAGGATGGAGCAATGTGTTTGCAGGTGCAGCCAAAAGCATTGAATTCAACCAGATACAATTTGAGCAGATCGTGGGTAACCGCGATGCAAAACATTTTGCACGACGTCTGACTGAGCGATTACTTAGCTATGACTTCACAGCCCAGAAGAATCCATTTCAGGAATTGGGTGGCTTTATGCCGGTTTTTATGGGTTACGGTATTCCGGGAACCGGAAAATCTATGCTTATAGCAGCTATCGCTACGCGATTAAAAGAGCATTGTACCAACCTGAATATTCCGTTCTTGTTTCACCCTATGCCAGATACATTGATCAGTACCTTCCAGGGCGGATCAGCTGAAAAAATGGTGGAATGGATGAAACCCTTGCAAGATCCATCGCGATTGATCTTTGCACCCATAGATGATGCTGAAAACAATCTACAGGAGCGAACAGCTCATGGTGTCTCAGCAGGTGTGAAAGAAGTGATCGGAGTCTTCCTGAGGTATACAGAAGGTGCTTATGCTGTTAATTATGGAAACAGCTCGATTGGTTTATTTACCAATCTGCCGGAAATGCTCGATAAAGCTGTCATCAGCAGGGTACAGGGTCGTTTTAAAATTGATGGAGCCAGGTCTGAACATGATTTTCTGGATCAGGATCACCTCTGGTGGAGAAAGATCGATAAGACCATGCCCGGATTTATCAATATGGATAACCCGGAAGGCTATAACTATCTGGACGACCAGAAAATGGCAAAGAACATGGGTGAAATTCTGAAATTGGTTGAAAAACCGACCGAAGAACGCGTAGCCGAGATCTTTGAATCTATAGAAAAAAAGCATGAGGATGATGATCATATGTTTTACGCCAGCCTTTTTAAAGCCATTCAAAAAGACTTCCCGTTCTTCTCCTCCAGGGATGTAAGAAATATCCAGTCGGCTGTATCACTTCGCCTCACCGATTTCGACCTTGAGCCTGAGTGGTTTGAGAATCCGGACCTCTACTTTAAAAAGGACTATGATGACAAGTATGAAATGCTTCAGGAATTGATGAAAGCCAATATGAAAGGACTGGATTTTTCAGATATCCGACGACAGGAAGTGGTGCGTTATTTAGATAATGTGGCTACCATAGCAGATACCGATTTCAAACGAAAAGTAGATTCCAGGGTAGCACAGATGAACATTGAAATGGAGGCCAGGGAACAATTTGATAAGGAGCAAAAGGAGTAAAGGATTATGCAAAAACTGCAGGCGGCAAATCTATACCGATCTGAACTGATACCCATTAGTGGTAAATTGGTTGAACGCTATAACCAGTGCCTGGAAACTCTTGGATTCAAACCTACTAATCTGAAAAATTTTTCCATTGACGGTATTGGTTGGAGCCCTGAGATTGCCGAAAACAGGAAAAAAGTCAATTACCTGAATCACGGAGATGCCAATCCACATGGGATCATTGTAACTCCAAAGCAAAAAGGTAAGCCGGTATATGTGCCCTTTCATACTTTCGACAGGGAGATGATGCTTCATATCTTTAAAACTTATGGTGCAGAAATCAATAATATTACACGTGATTGTGCCATTTGCCTGGATTTCGACCAGCATATCGATGCTTTTTATGATCCGATGGATATTCTTAAATATGATGAAGTCACCATTGGTTTCAGGTTGATCAATGATCTGGATAGAATACAGCAACAGCAGCTTGAACTGATTGAACAGTTCAATAGTGGTTGGAATTTCATCGATGAGAGCCTTCATAACAAATTACTGGAATCTGCAAAAGCCCACGGAGACCTGCGAGGCAGAGTCTTAAGCCTGAACCCTATAAAATTTAAAACCGATTCCTTTTATACAAGAGCCTTTGGAGGCGTTTATATCCTGAGGGATTTCATAACACCGATTATGGTTTTCGAATCAGAAGAGGCGCATAAAAAAGCTATAAAAGACACACATCATGATGTTATGATCTTTCACGTCTCCGAACCTCAGCTGTTGAGCAAGCTAAAAGATCATCTCATTGCAGATTGCGATCTCGAAAAGGTGGTTAGGACACCACGCTATGAAAGAATCAAGAAATTCATGCTGTTTGAGGAGTTGAAGAAAACAGAGCATGAGATATATGACATTTTAAGGGATAAGGTACTTTTCAGACGATATCTGAATACCATCGAAGTGAATGCCCTTAAAAAGGTAAATGGCGTTGAGATCTACCTGGAGCGCCTGGAGCGGAGCAATGCCTATAAAATCCATGATCTGGTCGATTATGGAATGTATGCCGCCCTGCATCAGCCGCATTCGAGCCTTGAACCCAGGCACCAGGACCTGATTTGGAGGCTATTGGTTAACATTTCACCCAAAGATGTGCTGTTTTTATATTGGTATGACAAGGAGCAATTTTATTTGAGTTATAAGGAATGGAGCGATTCATTCAGAGACTGGGTAATTGAAACAATCCGTAACAACATTTAACTTTTTTAGACTAACTTTATAAAGCAATCATTCCGTTAATCATGACTCTTGAACTTATTGTATTTATTGGCGCTATTCTCTTCGGAATACTATTGTACTGGCGGGAATCAAACGGCAACAAGCTTTACAGGCTGGTCGATAAAATAGTGAATGCCAAACATCTTCAGATGAAAGAAGATGATAAAACAGGTTTCGTTTACAGGCAGAAGTTTTTACTTCGGGTGGTTTACATTACTGCCTTTTTTATTCTGTTGATGGTCATTCTGAAATTTCTGATTCCCATAAATTATACCACCATTTCAATATTCGCCTCCTGTATAGTCGGAACACTTATCGGCACTTACGTGGCCAATTTCGTTCTCAAGTCGGGGAAGATCATTGATGAGAAAGGGGATAGTCTTCAGGATATCGTAAGCGATACCATAGAAAAAGGAAAGGATTTAATAGAAGATATGACGCAGGATGAAGAGCCTGAGGCCAATCAGGTTGAAGAGGCTGAACCCTCTGATGATGCTGTAAAACCAGAGGAGCCAAAAGAAGATAAAAAGAGTGCTCGCGACAGGTTAAAGGATAAAGGATATTTGAAATAAAACAATGGAAGTAAATCGTACTAAATTTATTCTCGTAGTAATTGCTATTGGCCTGCTAATTGCCGAACTGGTTATCATGGATTATGACAGGTTCTGGGCCTGGCGAAATTTTGGTGGACTCATAGGTCCGCTTATCTTAATCATCGTGGCCCTGGCTGTTATTAAAAAAGTTAATCGGGATAAGAGCAATTCATAAGAAGGAGTATTATGATCAAAAGGTATTGGCGAAAAGGGAGTAAGCAGAAATCCATCGTGATTATTCTTTCCCTTATTGTGTTGTTTTTCCTGTTTATTCTGCGGGATGATTATCAACCGTTTTTCCTGTTCATTCGGAAGTTCATTTTCATGATCCTTTTTTCCGGATTGGTTCTATACCTCGGATTAAGACGTTTCCGAAATAACCCCAACACAGGAGGGCGTCTGGGTATTCTTTTGTTATTGGCGGTTTTCTTCGGAATATTATACGTCGTTGGCTGGCATTTTAAGATGTATGATTATATGAAAACCTATAATGTTTTCAATGATCTTAATAAAGTCGAAATCAACGACATGCCTTTAACTCAGAATGAACGTATCCAGCCTTTGCGTAACATCTTCTCCATGGCCAATGAATCGGTTGGTGAGACTAAAGATGTTTCATTACCTCATCTGGTTCGCGTTGATGATGAAAATAAGTGGACCATGGCCATTCAGCCAACAGAAAAATATATCTGGCAGAGAATAACCGATAATACGGAAGAGGTTTTTGCCGTATCGAGTACAACGCCATTCCCGAGGTTTTCCAGTGAGAACAGGATTCCCGTTACCTTTTCAATTGGTGAATCATTGAAATGGAGCCGGAATACTTATAATGCTGCCGTTCAAAGGCTCAATCTCTGGAAATATCTCAATTACGAACCAGGAGATGTTTTCTATATGAAAAACGACCAGGGAGAATGGGTTCAGGTGGTTAGTCTTATTAAGTGGAAAGGGTTTTTCTTTCCGTACCCGGTATTTGGTGGTGTGATGGTAATAGACAACGGAGACCATGATTTTTCTGATTATGTAGAGCGGTTATTGATTGGAAAAGGACGTTATATCAGTCCGGATGACACGGAAGACCATCAATTTTTACAGCGGCAGAATACACTCTCCGAAAAAGTATCACGCATCCAGGCCGAATCGCTTAAGTTTCTGGGCGGATTTAGTGATCCCCTTCCCTGGAATATGGAAACGGCAGTAAAGATCCCAGATCTTCTCGATGACCAGAATCAGCAGCCATTTGTAACGGATTTTGTTTTTAGCAGTACACCGACTAATTCTTATGACGGACTTTACCATTGGTTCGGGTTGGAGCCGGTAGGAGAGGAGCGGACCAGTTTGAGTTTCAGTGTATTTATACCTGCAGATGGAACTGATGCTGTTTACTATTTCGATCATGCCGGAAAAAAACAAGGCTTTGCCGGCGTGTCGGCCATGCCGTTAAAGGTGATTGAATCGAGGAAGGAGTTTGACTGGTCGGTAAACAAACCTGTAGAGTTCAGGCCATATATCAAAGAAATTGCCGGACGAAAAAGGATGTTCCTTTTGGGTACCGTATCTGCAATACGGGATGATTCGGCTAAGTTCGACGGGGCAGCGACTCCAGATCTCGCACTCATTGATAGTGAATACAGGGATGTGGTTTGGATTGATGCCAAACACCCGAGCGAATGGGATAGAAAGGTCTATATGCAGTTGAATGAGGCCTGGCGCTCCAGTGAGGATATTGGTTATTTTTATGGAGAGAGTGAGAAGGCACTGGATATGTCAGGTACTGTAATAGATACAATACCCAGTATTCCGAAGGTCAATAAAAACCAGCAAGCCATAGACAAACTTCAGCGTCAGATTGATTCGCTCAAATCTGTTGACAATTAATCGAAGTCTAGAAGTAGTTTGATATTTCCGCGTTGATAGGGACCATTGGCTTCAAGAGGAATTTCTTTGAAGCCGTATTTCTTATAAATATATATGGCATTTTCCAGGACGGTATTCGAGTAGATCAGCAGTCCCTTTAAATGCCGTTCTTTCGCAAAATCTATACAGTATTGCATTAAGGCCTGTCCTATTTTCTTTCCTCGTAGTTCTGGAGTAACTGCCATTTTAGTTAGTTC
>JABDPU010000161.1 GCA_013042625.1 Flavobacteriaceae bacterium
AAACCATGATACAACGCATTCAAACCATATACCTATTAATTGTTGCCGGTATTTCAGCCGGTTTAACCTTTGTATTCGACTTATGGAAGACTGCCGAGGGTGAACCTTTATTCGCTCAGGATGAGATGCTTTATCTCGGACTTTTTACTGGTTCAGCTTTGTTGGCATTATGGTCAATATTTATGTTTAAAAACAGGAAGTCGCAATTTGTATTAGGGCGACTCAACATCATATTAAACTTAATTTTACTAGGATTATTTGTGTATCGGTCACTAAATCTATCTGGAGAAACCGATGTTTCAGAGAAAGGTATTGGGATCTTGCTTCCTATTTTTTCTATCGTGTTTTTAGTGTTGGCTAATCGAGCCATCAAAAAGGACGAAGATCTCGTAAAATCTGTAGACCGGCTTAGATAAACCTATCATCTTAGTAGTATTAGTGCGAAAAAGCCCGGATATTATTCCGGGCTTTTTATATAATCAACGTTTGTATTCTATGACTTCCAGGTTTTCAATCGAACGACCACTTATCTCAAACCTGAGCATAGTCCTGACCCTATGAAAGCCCTGTTTTCCGATTGCTCCTGGGTTCATGTGCAACAATTGGTTCTTTTTATCAGGCATGACCTTCAGAATATGCGAATGCCCTGAAATAAATAAATCTGGCGGATTCGATTCTATTTGCTTACGAATTGATGGATTATATCGCCCTGGGTATCCACCGATATGGGTCATCCAAACCTTAACATCCTCGCAGTTGAAGCGATTGTGCTCAGGAAACTCGGCCCGAATCGTGGCATTATCAATATTTCCATATACCGCCTTAACAGGTTTTATGGCGGAAATTTCATCAATGACCCTGATATCACCAATATCACCGGCATGCCAAACTTCATCGGCCTGACCGACATATTTCAATATGTCCTCACCAATGTAGCTATGAGTATCTGATATCAGGAGTATCCTGGTCATATATATTTGTTAAGAAAAACCAATCCTTTTCTATTTCAATTATCTTTGCAGACTGTAGCCAAAAGTATCAAATAAGATTGAGATTTTTTATAGATCTGTCATATAAGGGAGCCGCATACCATGGCTGGCAAAATCAACCTAATGCAACCACTGTGCAGGAGGTTCTTGAGCATGCAATTAGTACATTGCTGGGCGAAGCGATTAAGATAGTTGGAGCAGGCCGAACAGACACAGGCGTTCATGCCCTGCAGATGATCGCTCATTTTAACTATGATGAGAATATAGATGCTGAGCAACTGGTTTATAAGCTGAATGCTTTCCTTCCTCCCGATATTTCAATACGATCGGTTAAACAGGTAAATGTTGAGGCGCATGCACGCTTTGATGCCCTTTCAAGAGCTTACAAGTATTATGTCCATCAGAAAAAGGATCCATTTAAAATAGACTCTTCTTATTATTTTAAACCCGATCTGGATATCGATAAAATGAATCATGCTTCGAACTTGTTATTGGGTCATAAGAATTTTAAATGCTTTTCTCGTACTCATACCGATGTAAAGACTTATAATTGTGATGTGAAAACAGCCATATGGGAGAGAAATGGTGATCATCTCGTGTTTACGATTGAGGCCGACAGGTTCTTACGAAATATGGTTCGGGCCATTGTAGGCACAATGCTGGAAATAGGCCAGGGAAAAATGACCGAGAAGGAATTCCGGTCTGTGCTGGATTCCCAAGACAGGAGTAAAGCAGGTCCCTCGGCACCGGCACACGGCTTGTTTTTAACCCGGATCGATTATCCGGAAAGTAAATTGATGCCATGAGCAAAACAAAGGAAAGCGTTTTTGATATCTCACTGTTCAGACGGTTGATGAGCTTTATCAGGCCTTACCGACTTATATTTATCATATCCTTTGTTACTGTTGTGGGTTTATCCATTTTTGGTGCTGCCCGGCCTTATGTACTTCAACAGGCCATCGACAATAATATAGCTACGAGAAACTACGATGGTTTTATGTTCTATATCGGACTCATGTTCGTGCTGTTGATCCTCGAAGTGATCTCCAACCTTATGTTTATTTACTATGCAAGCTGGCTGGGTCAATCCGTTGTTAGGGACATACGTGTTAAGCTGTTCAAGAAGATCATGGACTTCAAAATGAAGTATTATGACAAGTCTTCTGTAGGTTTATTAATAACCAGGACGGTGACAGATATGGAACGTATTGCAGATATTTTTGGCCAGGGTTTGTTCATGATTTTCAGCGATCTTTTGAAAATGCTGGTGGTTGGTATGGCCATGTTTTATATGAATTGGAGACTGGCGATTATTATGATTTGCACATTGCCCATAGTCGTGTTCGCAACGAAAATTTTTCAAAAATTCATGAAGCGTGCCTTTGAAGAGGTACGAACAGAGGTGGCCCGTTTAAATTCATTTGTCCAGGAGCGTGTAACGGGAATGAAGATCCTTCAGCTATTTACCCGGGAACGTATAGAATACA
Source organism: Flavobacteriaceae bacterium (assembly GCA_013042625.1). Taxonomy (GTDB): domain Bacteria; phylum Bacteroidota; class Bacteroidia; order Flavobacteriales; family Flavobacteriaceae; genus SHLJ01. The sequence goes on from JABDPU010000161.1 coordinate 2,477, forward strand.
GGAATTTCCGAGCGATAAATGAACGCCACAAGAAGGCATGGTTGAAAACGGTTTGGTATAATTCCATATTTTTCCCGGTGGCCGAATTTCTTTCCTCTATTACGCTTGGTTTGGTGGTATGGATAGGTGGGGTAAATGTTGTTTTTAATACAACCGCAACTGTGGGAGATCTTACGGCATTTATTATGATGATCCCGATGATGTTCAGGCCGCTGAACCAGATTGCCAATAAATTCAATACCCTTCAAATGGGTATGGTTGCAGCAGACCGGGTGTTTAATGTACTTGACACCGAATCTCATATTGATGATTCAGGAACAGAAATCGCTCAACATTTTAAGGGCGAGGTTTCCTTTAAGAATATCCGGTTCCCCTATGTGGAAGGAGAAGAAGTATTAAAAAGTCTTTCTTTAGATATCAAAGCTGGTGAAACCGTGGCCATTGTCGGTGCAACAGGCGCAGGAAAATCAACTATGATCAATATCCTGAACAGGTTCTACAAGATCGATTCCGGAGAAATAACTATTGACGGCTTAAATATTCAGGACTTTACATTGAATTCGCTTCGGAAACAAATTGCGGTGGTATTACAGGAAGTATTCTTATTTGCAGATACCATACTAAGCAATATCACACTGAATGATCCCTCAATAACGGAAGAAGAAGTTATTGAAGCTGCCAAAAAAATAGGGGTACATGAATTTATCATGAAACTTCCGAACGGTTATCATTACAATGTAAAAGAACGCGGTGTTATGTTGTCTTCCGGACAGCGTCAATTGATATCCTTCCTGAGGGCCTATGTTACAGATCCCAGTATTCTTATCCTTGATGAGGCGACGTCTTCGGTCGATTCATATTCCGAACAACTTATTCAGGAAGCCACAGATCGCATTACTAAGGGCAGAACCTCCGTTATTATTGCCCATAGGCTTGCAACCGTACAGAAGGCCGATAAGATCGTGGTCCTGGATGCAGGTCAGATTGTAGAACAGGGTACTCATAAGGAATTACTTAAAAAGAAAGACGGATACTACAAAAACCTGTACGAAGTGCAATTTCTGAAGGAGGAAGTGGCTTAGTACTTTATTGAACTGATTTCTGGGCCTCCATGAAGTTTTCCAAATTTCCGGTTAAGATGATTATAAGAAGAAAAATAACAATCACCAGAACATAAATGACTGCCAAAACAGCAAAAAGTAAAAGGACTCTCAATATTAATCCTTTTGTAGTCAATCTGAGAACCCTCTTCAGAAGATATCCGAAATAGAGGAATTGCACAAGTATCAGACCCAAACTCAATTCACCGGTATTGTACCCCAGAACCATTAGAATAAATAGCGGGATGAACAAAAGAAAGGTATATTGAGGAACAGCATATAAGAAAACCACCAGAAACTCGGTATAATTGTAGCGCTTTAGTGTCCAGAATACCAATGTCCCAAGTAAAGCATAAATTGGGATATTTAGCATAAATACAAGAGATTGGTAATCGCTAACGACTTGCATCCAGTTTCGTGTGAACTCTTCGCTTCCCTTAACCGAAATCACCGAAATATCCATATATTCAGGGAAGTATTTATTGATAATAAACATCTGCAATCCCGTTAAGGTAATAGCAATGGCAAAATAACTCATCGGGTTGATGTATCGCTTCCGAATGCCCTCTATATATCCATCAATAACCGCCTCCGGTTTGGTGATTAAATGCCAGAATGTTTTAAAGAATTTATTGTCGTAATTCAGGAAATTCTCAATAAAATGCGAAAACAAATTCCCTATTGTCAGTCTGTTGCGTATGACTTTGGCCCCGCATTCAGGACAATAATCATATGATTCAGACAGAGGGGATTCGCAGTTTTTGCAGGGCGTCATCAGGTATTATTCCAAATCTTTATTGATCAACTCTTTGAGCTCATCTGTATTCTCGAATATGATAAACTGTCCATCTTTAACATAGGAGATCAAGCCGGTTTCTTCGGAAACCACCAGGGCTATAGCATCGGTTTTTTCGGTCACCCCAATAGCCGCTCTGTGCCGCAGCCCGAATCGAGCAGGGATAGACTTCTCATTGCTCACAGGCAGAATAACCCGCGTTGCCTTGATCACATTTCCCGAGATGATTATGGCACCATCATGTAGCGGACTGTTTTTAAAGAAAATGCTTTCTATAATGGGTTGGGTGACCCCAATATTCATTTCATCACCGGTTTTGGCAATGACATCCAGGTTATTATTTCGTTCCAAAACGATTAACGCACCTGTTTTCGAGCTTCCCATTTTCGTACTGGCATCAACAATGGCATCAACATCGGTGTCGGTTAGTCCCTCTGTTTTTAAGAACTTAAGCTGTTTAAAGAATTTTTTACGGTTACCGATATTTGAAGATCCGATCATCAATAAGAATTTCCTGATCTCTTGTTGAAATACTACGATAAGGGCGAACATACCCACATTGATAAAACCTCCCAGAATACTGCTAAAGAGTGTCATTTGAAGAGCCTGCGTTACCTTGAAAATGAGGTATATAATGACGATACCAATAAAGATGTTGATGGCAACAGTGCCCTTTACCAGTTTATAAAAATAGTATAACAGGAAGGCGACCAGAATAACATCAATGATATCGACAACACTGAATTTAAAGGTGTCAAAAAGTTCCAACCGCAGTAGATTTAAATTTCACTAAATATACTATTTATAAATAAATTCATCTCGGGCAACCAGCAGCCGGGCGTCTTCTCGCCCCTGTAAGTCAGACTTGATGCTGATGTAATCCTGAACGCTCAGCTCAGAAGAAAAATTCAGAAAAACAAGATGGATTTGATCATACTTTGCCGACAGCCCTTTTAGTGTCTGAATAAATCCGTCTCGATCGGTATTGATCATGGCAAATTCTCTTCCAATAACCACCTTTCCATCCTTTTCAAAGTTTACAAAGACCTTGGTCATATTTGAAGCTGACTGGGTTGCTCCCTTCATAAAATCTGCAATAGGCTCTTCTTGATAGGTGATTTCTGTAAAGTCAAGGAAACTGAGATTCCTG
>JABDPU010000162.1 GCA_013042625.1 Flavobacteriaceae bacterium
AAAGCCCTGGACTTCATGGAAGCCGCAAGACTAAGGGACGCGATCAAGACCTACCAATCTAAACTGGAGGCCTTGAAAGTCTAATTGTATTGTATCTTAAAGATGTCGATCAGGAAATCGGGAGGAATAATCTTATTTGGAAAACTCTCCATAAGCTCTAATACACGATTGATCGCTTCATGGCTTAAACCCATTCTTAAGCCAAAATTATGTAACTTTCGAATTTCCTTGTTGGATTGATCATTTTTCATATTCATCAATAAGACAAGGCGATGGAATTGTACTATACGTTCGCTATGCGACTTTAAATGGACATGAGTGGCCGGATTTTCTAGTAGGTAATCAAAATCTTCCCTGGTAATGTCTAACTGCTTAGCTACTCCAAGCAAAAAGTTGTACTCGATCTCCTTCAAGTTTTTATCCATCGTGGCGAAGGCGATCATCTCTGAGAGTAAACTAAGTTTTTCTTCTCGGTTTATCATCGTTCAAGGGATTAATTAATAACAATTTAAAATTATTAATATTCGGACAATAATAATCCTGTATTATACGTTACTGGTCGAAAAAATTTGAGATGTTTATCGAGGAAATTTGAACATTAGCGTAAAAGTTTTATTATTTCATTGATTCACAGTTTGTTAGGTTTTATACCATGAAAAACTCAATTTACTTATCATTTTAAAAATTAACCGTCCTGGACTAAGTCACCTTCTCTTAACAAATCTTCAAAATTCAGGATCAAAACTGATAAAATGAAATAAATACACCAGCCATAATGCTAATTCCCTAAAAATCAATTTTATACGATTTTAACGTAGAATTTAAGTCTATTTTTATTGCCTTAATTCTACTGTGAACATTATGCCTTTAACCTATACCAAATTTGACAGGACGATTTCAGAGAATGAAATCAAGGCTCTCAATAAGGCTTACCGATCACTCACTCCAATTCAACGGATTGAGAGCCTATATAAAGATTTCGAAATTGACACTATTATGTTGACAAGTTCATTCGCCGCAACATCTGCTTTGTTTCTGAAATTATTTTCAGAAGTAAATCCAGATCAAGTGGTTTACTTCATCGACACAGGTTATCATTTCGAAGAAACCTTAGACTACCTTGTGCAATTATCTAAAACATATAATTTAAATGTCAAGTCGGTAAGAGCTCTGGAAGAGGATCATGCCTTCACTTCAAGAGACGAGACCTGGAAGAAGAATCCCGATTTCTGTTGCAATTTAAACAAGGTCAAACCATTGAATGCTTTAAAACAAAATCATCTGGTTTGGGCATCCGGACTCATGAAATGGCAAAGCGATCACAGATCAACTTTGGATATTTTTGAATGGCGAGGAGATGTATTAAAGTTTTATCCATTACTCGATATGACCAAGGAAGATCGAGACCGGACAATTTCGGAATTAGATCTGCCCTATCATCCCCTGGTTAAAAAAGGATACCACTCTATAGGTTGTACACATTGCACTGTTCCAGGTGAGGACCGCAGTGGTCGATGGAATAACAATCCGAAAACCGAATGTGGATTGCATTTATAATAAAAAAGGCTCTCCAATATAGAGAGCCTTAAGACTAATTCAAATGTTTGTTTTTAAAACAACTCGGCCTCAATTTTGACCGGAACGACGAAAGTTCTGTCGCTTTTCTTGATGGCTTTAGGCAAAGACTGGTAATTCAGTCTGCCTTTGATAAATCCTTCTAACATATTGTCTTCAGAATCTACGCTAAGCACTACAATTTCGTTATGCTTGTTGATAGTTAGGGTGACGTTCGCATAAATGTCCTCGTCGACCAGGAAGGTTGGATTTTGCAATAGTTTACTTACTTCAGAAGTAATAACTGTCGATTCTGCGGTTTTTGCCTTTTCGGCATTCGGATTTGTGCTTGCAGAAAGCACACTGCTAAACGCTATTGCAGCGATGAGCAAAAAAGATTTCAGAGTTTTCATATCTGTTCGATTTAAATTGATTGATATAATAAAGGACGAGAATAAACAGACATGTGTTACACAAGGAAACGTGAATTAACTAATCTTTAACCTTAATTAATACTAGGTTAACAACCTGTATATCAAATAATAAAAAAGGCAGCCATCTCTGACTGCCTTTTAAAATGAGTATTTTATAGTTAAGAAACCACGGCCTGAACCTTATCTGCTGCTTCTTGAAATTCTATAGCAGACTGAACATCCAGTCCGGAATTGTCGATCAATTCTTTGGCGATATCCGCATTAGTACCTTGCAGTCTGACAATGATTGGAACATTAATCGCATCACCCATATTTTTATAGGCATCAACAATACCCTGTGCCACTCGATCACATCTTACAATACCACCAAATATATTAACGAGAATAGCTTTTACGTTAGGATCTTTCAATATCAAACGAAAGGCTGCTTCTACACGAGCGGCATCAGCAGTACCTCCAACATCAAGGAAATTCGCCGGGTCTCCACCGGCCTGCTTGATAAGATCCATGGTTGCCATGGCAAGCCCTGCACCGTTTACCATACATCCCACATTACCATCAAGGTCAACATAGTTCAAACCAACTTCCTTGGCTTCAACCTCGATCGGGTTTTCTTCCCGGATATCTCTTAATTCGGCATAATCTTTATGACGGAACAATGAATTGTCATCGATGGTCACTTTTGAATCTACTGCCATGATCTTATCATCGCTGGTTTTCAAAACCGGATTGATCTCGAATAGTGTCGCATCAGACTTTGCATATGCCGTATATAATGACATCACAAATCTCACCATTTCTTTGAACGCCTGGCCTTTCAGTCCCAGGTTGAATGCAACCCGTCTGGCCTGGAATGGCATTATTCCCACGGCCGGATCGATGGATTCAGTAAATATTAAATGAGGTGTTTTCTCTGCAACCGCTTCGATATCCATTCCGCCTTCCGGAGAATACATGATCATATTTCTTGCATTGGCACGGTCTAGCAACACAGACATATAATATTCTTCAGGCTCATTGTCGCCCGGATAATAAACATCCTCTGCGATAAGTACCTGGTGAACTTTTTTCCCTTCTGCTGAAGTCTGAGGCGTAATAAGGTTCATTCCAATGATACTGCCAGAGATTTCTTTTACCTCATCCAGGCTCTTGGCAACCTTAACCCCTCCACCCTTTCCACGACCACCTGCATGGACCTGTGCTTTGATAACATACCAGCTGGTGCCGGTTTCCTCATTTAACTTTTTTGCAGCAGCCACAGCCTCTTCAGGAGTTTCGGCAACGATTCCTCGTTGAATTCTTACTCCAAAACTGTTTAATATGTCCTTGCCTTGATATTCATGTAAATTCATAGAACTAAGTCGTGAAAATTGTGCAGCAAAGGTAATCAACAGCCTTGTTTATACCAACAATTTTTCTGAACACTTATTCCGGCTTAATACTAAAAAAGTTTATAGCTTTACCGGTTCATTGAATCACTATAAAAATCAGAGTCATGACCAATGAGAATTTATTAGCGATAGCTGAGGAACATGGATGTCCGGTTTACGTTTACGACAGTGAAAAAATCGAGCAACAATATAAACGCCTGACATCTGCATTCAGCAATATTGAATCGTTGAGGATTCATTATGCGGTCAAGGCATTGTCGAATATTACCGTCTTAAAATTCCTTAACTCCTTAGGGGCTGCCCTTGATACCGTTTCCATCCAGGAAGTTGAACTTGGACTGCATGCTGGGTTTCAACCTGAACAAATTATTTATACGCCAAACGGGGTTTCGTTTGAGGAGATAGAAGAAGTTTCAACGAAAGGTGTTCAAATCAACATTGATAACCTGGCCATTCTTGAGGAGTTTGGCACAAAGCATCCTGACATACCTATATGCATCAGGATTAATCCGCATGTGATGGCTGGTGGGAACACCAATATATCGGTCGGTCATATCGATAGCAAATTCGGAATTTCGATTCACCAGATTCCTCACGTTCTCAGGATAGTAAAAAATACCGGCATGACCATTAACGGCATTCATATGCACACCGGAAGTGATATTCTTGATGTGGGTGTATTCCTTTATGCGAGTAATATCTTATTTGATGCGGCATTACAGTTCCCTGATCTCGAGTTTATCGACTTTGGTTCAGGCTTTAAAGTTCCATATTATGATGGAGACATTGAGACCAATGTTGAAGAATTTGGAGAACAGCTAACCAGGCGTTTTAATCAATTTTGCGAAGAATATGGCAGAAGCCTAACCCTTGCTTTCGAACCGGGGAAATTCCTGGTAAGTGAGGCTGGGTATTTTCTGGTAAAGGTGAATGCCATTAAGCAAACGACTTCAACTGTTTTCGCCCAGATCGATTCGGGTTTTAACCATTTCATCAGGCCTATGCTTTATGGCTCCCAACATCAGATACTGAATATTTCCAACCCAAATGGGAAAGAACGATTCTATTCGGTGGTGGGTTACATTTGTGAAACCGATACATTCGCAAATAACAGAAGGATCAGTGAGATCAATCCAGGAGATATTCTGGCTTTCAGAAATGCTGGTGCCTATTGTTTTAATATGTCCAGTAATTACAACTCCAGGTTCCGGCCCGCAGAAGTGTTATGGCATATTGGATCATCACATCTGATAAGAAAGCGTGAGTCCTTCGACGACCTTATGCGCAATCAGATCGCTATTGATCTCGTTTGATTTAGTCCGATTTCCTATCTTTATGGGAAACTAGCCAGCTATCCATGCGATATTTACCCCTCTTGCTGATTATCGGTCTGTTTTCCTGCAATCCCGAAACGGCTGAGGATCCCTTACAGTTTGCACTGAACTCCGAATCCGATTTAATCCGACAGGTTATCGACAGCGTAGATCAGTACGAAGTGCAGATCAAATTATCGGTAATCAGGCGTGAAAAGGATTCTGTATTATTCGAAGAATATGACTATCGCCTTGATGACTCGGTTTATTTTTACCCGGCTAGCACAGTTAAATTTCCAGTTTCAATTTTAGCTCTTGAGCAAATTCAGCAAGATGACCGCTTGGATTTGGACACTCCATTTTTCGTGGAAGGAGATTCGCTGTTTACCACAATGAGGGATGATATCCAGGACATTTTTGCAGTGAGTAGTAATGAGACCTTTAATCGGCTTTTCGATTATCTCGGCAAGGACAATATCAATCAGAAGTTAAAATCTAAGGGGATTTTTCCTGTTCGTATATCTCATAGACTGTCCACATCAGATGCCTATGAACTCACTACCAGGCCCCTGATAATTCAACAAGCGGATTCGTCATTGATCACTACCGAATCCATAATTAATAAACCCATTCAGGACCTTACAATAAATGAAACTACTAAGGGCAAAGGTTATTACAGCAATGATGAGCTGATAGAGGAACCCATGGATTTCCGTCAACGGAATTATCTTCCGATCAGCACGCTTCATCAAACTATAAAACGCGTGTTTTTTCCTGAGCATTTTAACTCATCGGGGCGCTTTGATCTGACCCGGGAGCATAGGGATTTTCTTATTAAAAGCATGGCTCTAATCCCCAGGGAGCTTGGATATAATACGACCGACTATTACGATAGTTATGGTAAGTTCTTTATCTATGGCGATAATAAGGACCCGATCCCCGATCATGTGCGCATATATAACAAGGTTGGCTATGCATATGGATATCTAACAGATTGTGCCTACATCCAGGATAATTTGAACGATATCGAATTTATTCTTTCGGCGACTATTCATGTGAATAAGGATAAAATATTTAATGATGATGTGTACGAATATGACGAGATCGGGATACCCTTCCTGGCACAGTTAGGCCGAGAAATACACTCTTATTTAATTCGGTGATGCCAGAAGAACAAGACAATCGGGATTCAGAAAAGGGATTAAAAAAAGTCCTGGGTTTAAGAGACCTGGTTCTATTAAATATCGCTACTGTTATCGGTTTGTCGTCTTTGACCCAGGCAGCTCAGTTCGGCTGGTCCAGTTTTCCACTTTGGATACTAGCTGCTCTATTTTTTCTCATTCCCTTAGGTCTTGCGGTAGCTGATCTTAATTCAAGATTACCCGAGGAAGGTGGATTTTATATTTGGACAAAAAAAGCCTTTGGTGAATGGCACGGATTCGTAGCAGCCTGGTCATATTGGATAAGTAATATCGTTTGGTTCCCGACAGTACTATTCACCGTAGTATTATCGTCCTTATATATTTTTGGCGATCAACATCTTGGTTTGAGGGATAACTTTTTATTCACAGGAGTGCTGGCCATGATCATTTTATGGACCGTCATAATTCTGAACATTTACGGATTAAAGCTTGCAAAATGGATTCAGAATATTGGTGCCATAAGTCTGTGGATACTCTTCGCCTTGCTTCTGGTGATGGCTGTTATTTATGTAAGTCGGTTTGGCCCGGCTCAGGACTGGACAAGGGAAGCTTTTATCCCTGATCTGGGTGATTTTGCGGTTCTGCCGTTTTTTGCAGCCATTGCATATTCCTTCGGTGGATTTGAATTGTCATCGGTTATGTCTGAAGAAATCAGAAATCCTAGGAAGAATATTATAAGAGCGATATGGGTTTCAGGAATTTGTATTGTTGTCCTATATCTTATAGGGACATTCTCACTGCTTGTGGCTGTTCCACTAGGTGAATTGAACATTGTTGATGGCATTGCCCAGACCTTTCACCAGATCGATAAGGCGCTGGGATGGCCTGTACTCGGTAGTCTAGGAGCTATTTTAGTCACATTCGGGACCATCGGACTATTTGGCGCGTGGTTAAGTGGAAGTGCGAGATTACCATTCGTCATTGGACTAGACAACTACCTGCCTCCCGCCCTGGGAAAATTGCATCCGAAATATAAATCACCACATGTTTCATTAATTCTCCAAGGCATTTTAGTGTCAATTCTATTTATAATTTCGATTGCAGGAACCGAAATTCAGGAAGCCTATTCAGTGCTTTATGATATGTCGGTAATCTTGTATTTCATCCCATTCCTATACTTGTTTGCTGCATTTTTATGGCATAAAACCAGAGTTCAGGATGGGAATAAAAAAAATAATGGAATCAAAATCAGTAAAAGTGTTGCATGGATTTGTGCATGTTTGGGATTTAGTGTAATTTTTCTATCTATAATTCTGGCATTTATGCCTTCAAGTGCAATTGAAAATAAAACTTTGTTTTACATCAAAATTATAGGCGGAACTATTATTCTTAATGGTGTAGGCCTTTTATTTTACTACAAAAACCGAAACTAACCAATATGAAGACATTCCCGGTCAATGCTAATATAAAAGAAGCAGAAACTCTGCCTGCATCGTTCTATAGAAGCGAAGAAGTTTTTGAGCAGATCAAGGAAAAAGTATTTGTAAAGACCTGGCAATTTATCGGAGATGATAATCTGCTGCCACTCTCGGAATATGCTCATCCGTTTATTCTGATGGATCATTATCTGACTGAACCTTTAGTTTTGACGCGTGATAAAGAGGATAACATCAGGTGTTTTAGTAATGTTTGTACGCATAGAGGAAATATAGTGGTTAACAATCCTGGAAAATCCAGGCAGTTGGTTTGTATGTACCACGGTCGAAGATTTGGATTGAACGGAGCGTTTAAGTCCATGCCCGAATTTGAGGAGGCTGAAAACTTTCCTCGTCCATGTGATGACTTAAGGGAGTTTGTTGTCAGGGCATTGGGGCCATTTCTTTTTGTAGGCCTAAATCCAACTTTCGATTTTGATGAAGTGCTGAGCTTAATGACAGAACGGGTTGGCTTTCTTCCTCTCGAAGAATTCAAATTTGATCCGAGCAGCAGCAGGGACTATATCGTGAATTGTCACTGGGCTCTATATTGTGATAATTACCTTGAAGGATTTCATATCCCATTTGTGCATCATGACTTAAATGAAGCTCTCGACTATGGTAATTATACCACCGAGATCTATGATCATGCCAATCTCCAGATTGGACATGCTTCCGATGGCACAGAAGTATTCGATTTACCTGAATACCATAAAGATTACGGCAGTCAGATCGGAGCGTATTATTACTGGGTTTTCCCAAATATGATGTTTAATTTCTATCCCTGGGGACTGTCAATAAACGTGGTTAAACCTATTAGTTTAAACAAGACCAGAGTAAGTTTCATTACTTATATATATGATGAAAACAAATTCAGTAAAGGCGCATCTGCCATGTTGGATAAGGTGGAACGAGAGGATGAATTTGTTGTAGAGGGTGTTCATAAAGGTGTGCAGTCGAGGTTTTATAGCACTGGCCGATTCTCTCCCACAAGGGAAAAAGGTGTTCATCATTTCCACAGATTATTATCGAAATATCTCGAAAAAGATATGTAGTCACCCCTTTCACCTGACAACGACCTGCTTTTCGAATTAAAAATAATTTTCATGAAAGCTATTTATTACCTGATAGCCTGTCTGTTGGTTCTTCCTACATTGAGCTATTCTCAAAAACGCAAATCAAAATCTGTCAAGCCTGCCATAGTCCTGCATGATTCCATGTTCAATGGTTTGAAATGGCGAAATATCGGTCCGTTTAGAGGCGGACGTAGTGTCGCTTCAACCGGTGTGGTCGGACAACCACATACCTATTATATGGGATCGACCGGCGGTGGCGTTTGGAAGACCACTGATGACGGCATCACCTGGCGGAATATTTCTGATGGATTCTTCAAAACCGGTACCGTAGGAGCTATTTCAGTTTCAGAAAGTGATCCCAATGTGATTTATGTTGGCATGGGAGAGCATGCGGCCCGGGGAGTCATGACGTCAATGGGTGATGGCATGTATAAATCAACTGATACAGGAAAAACCTGGAAACATATCGGACTGGACGAATCCAGACATATCAGTGATGTCATTATTCACCCGGATAATCCGGATGTGGTTTATGTATCAGTCCAGGGCGCTCAATATGGGCCGTCCAATCAACGAGGGGTTTACAGAAGTATGGACGGCGGAAAAAACTGGGAGCGTGTGCTCTTTGTGAACGATCGCACAGGGGCTTCATCTATCACCATGGATATGACAAATCCGCGGATTTTGTATGCGGCCATGTGGCAACATCAGCGATTTCCATGGACTATGGAATCGGGAGGAGAACATTCTGGCCTGTATAAATCGGTTGATGGCGGAACAACTTGGAAGCCGATGAAAAAAGGTATTCCGGATGCTTTTGGTAAAACCGGAATATCGGTCTCAAGGGCTAATCCCGATCGAGTATTTGCAGTAATTGAGGCGGAAGGAAAAAAAGGCGGTGTTTATCGTTCCGATGATGCCGGTAAATCCTGGAGACAGGTGAATTCCAATCGGGTCAATATTGCCCGGTCCTGGTATTATATGGAGATTTTTGCCGATCCACAGGATGAAAATATCGTATATGTGCTCAACGCCCCGGTGATGAAATCAATTGATGGTGGACGGTCCTTTCAGAATGTATCAGTTCCTCACGGCGATAATCATCATCTCTGGATCAACCCGGAGAACAATCAGATCATGATTAACTCGAATGATGGAGGGGCAAATATTTCACATAATGGTGGAAAGAGCTGGAGCACTCAACAAAATCAGCCAACGGCGCAGTTTTACCGTGTGATAACTGATAACCTGGTGCCTTACAATGTTTATGGCGGACAGCAGGACAATTCGGCAATTGCCATTGCCAGTCGGACGAATGACTTCGGAATAGACTGGAAAGACTGGTATTCGGTGGCGGGATGTGAAAGCGCTTTCCTGGCCTTTGATCCCGATAATCCTGAATTTGTTTACGGAGGTTGCTACCAGGGAATAATTGAAAAATGGGTTGCCGAATCCAGGGAGGGAAAACCTATTAAGGAATATCCTGAACTCGGTTTGAGTATTGAACCCAAGGACTTCAAATATCGGTATAATTGGAATGCGCCAATTATAAGCTCACCTCATGATCGGAATACGATTTATCATGCCGGCAATGACGTTTTTAAAACCACCAATGGTGGCCAGAGCTGGGATGTTGTTAGTCCGGATCTGACCCGAAATGAAAAGGACAAACAAGGACCCGGAGGAGGTCCGTATACCAATGAAGCTGCCGGTGGTGAGAACTATAATACGATCATGGCGTTAGTTGAATCGCAGCATGAAATGGGCCTAATGTATGCCGGCACAGATGACGGCCTGCTCCACCTGACCAAAGATGGTGGGCAGAATTGGGAGGATATTACCCCCTCAGGGATTAATAAAGGGATTATCAATAGTATTGAGGTTTCACCTCATGATCCGGGAACGGTATATATCTCTGTTATGCGTTATAAAATGCAAGATCTTAAACCCTACATATACAAGTCGACTGACTACGGAAAAAGTTGGGTCAAACGAGTGAATGGAATTAATGATCCGCACACTTTTATTCGGGTTGTAAGGGAAGATCACAAAAGGAAAGGCTTGTTGTATGCTGGCACAGAAACCGGGCTATAT
>JABDPU010000163.1 GCA_013042625.1 Flavobacteriaceae bacterium
GCCTATGACTTTCTGAAATCCTATTCCATTATACCGCTTGATTTTCAGATCAGGGAAAATGTTCAAAGCTTATATCTAGAATGTTCAACTCCGGAATTAAATGGTTATGCTTATGTTTTGAGAAAAAGAATATCCTTAACCCAAATGGGTTTTACCATAGAATACGAACTACTGAACTCGGGATCAGAGCCATTGATAACCAACGAATATGTTCACAACTTCGTTTCTGCAAACGGCCATTTGATCGATGATCAATATCAGTTGCAATTTCCCTTTTCTTTGAATAGTGATGAATTCGATGAGGTTATAAATCCAGATAACTTGCTAAATATTAACATGAATTCCGTCTTTTTCAGAGGAAATCCGGAAACGCCTTTCTTCATCAGCAATCTGAGTGGTGGAAAGCTGGTCAACGCTTCCTGGGAATTAATCCATAAAAAATTGAACATTCGGATTAGTGAATCCTGTAGTTTTAAAACCAACAAGGTTAATCTTTGGGGCTGGAAACATGTTGTCAGCCCGGAGCTTTTTCATAATATCAATCTTAAACCAGGGCAGACTGAACGATGGTCACGCACCTTTAAGATTTCAAATCTTTAAATTGAACCGCTCTTATGAAGAGACATTACATATTTTTTCTATTCATTCTCTGCTGCTCATGCGCCGATGACGATGATGTGGACTGTAGTTCTGCGCTCCCACCTCCAAATTGGTTTGAAATCGGATTCTTTGACACCAATGGTAATGCCCTGATCGGAACAACCTATAACCAGGAAACTTTCAGATTATATAATTCGTCTGAAGAGACATTCATTAGTAAGGTCCCTTTCAGCTCTCCGGAATATTTACAAGTTCGATTTGACAGCATTAATCCTCAAACAGAGTACTTTTTGGAATTATCCGCTACAGATCAGGACACACTTGTATTTGATTTCAGTTTAAGCAACGGACCTTGTTTCTCCTGGTTTGTCCTGGAGGGTTTAACCTATAATGGTGATGAAATCCCGTTATCTGATAATTCTCGAATAGACCTGATCAAAGAATAGTTCCATCAATCAGCATTTCCAATCCCGTTAGCTGCTACTATTAAGACTCTAACTGAATTAATTTTGCAATATTGAATAACTTAGAAATTGCGTATTGAGATATAACATTAGGTTGTAAATTAGATGCCATGATTGTAAAAGTTGGTGTGGTACAGGAAAGTCCGGTTTTCCTGGATAAGAAAGGAACACTTGATAAGCTGGAAAATTTAGTAAAGGGATATGCTTCAGAAAACTATAATCTGCTTGTGTTTCCTGAATCCTTTATTCCGGGTTATCCTCGTGGCTTTGACTTCGGAACACGAGTTGGAAGCCGTTCAGATGAAGGGCGTGAATTGTATCAGCAATACCGGGAACAGAGCATTGACCTTGAATCTTATGACCTAAAATATTTGGAAACCTTGTCAAAAGAAAATGAGGTTTATCTGGTCATTGGTGTCACTGAAAAGCAAAGCCATTCGGGAAGCTTATACTGCTCAATGCTATATATTTCACCAACTGATGGTTTAATGGGTGTCCATAGGAAGATTAAACCAACAGGAAGCGAACGCGTGATCTGGGCAGAAGCAGCTGGTGAATCTCTGGTGACATTTCAAACAAAAATTGGTCGCTTAGGCGGATTGATCTGCTGGGAGAATTATATGCCCCAGGCCAGAATGTCCATGTACGGCAAAGGCGTTGAAATCTATATCGCTCCAACAGCAGACGCCAGGGATAGCTGGATATCAACCATGAAACACATTGCTCTTGAAGGCCGCTGTTTTGTTTTAGGCTGCAACCAGTTCTTTACAAAATCCATGTATCCGGAATCATTTCAGTCCTTGGTAAAAACGGAGCAGGAAATTATGTGCAAAGGAGGAAGTGTAATTGTGTCACCACTAGGTGAAATTATTCAAGGGCCCTTATTTGATACTGAAGGTATTTTAAGTGCAGAGTTAGATCTTGAAGACATTGGGAGGAGCAAACTTGATTTTGATGTGATCGGTCATTATAGCCGCCCCGATATCTTTTCAATGGAAATCAATGGCCAACCCGATATTATTCAGGAGAAATCCTTTCAGAAACCGAATTAATAGTTCTGCTGATGTATGATAGCCTGAAAAAATTGGCAAAACGTCTATTACCTGCATCCTGGCTAAAAAAAAATGAGCAGGCACTTAGAAGACTAATAGCCTGGCAATACAAGGGTAGCAAATACCAGTGCAATATCTGTAAGGCCAAACTCAGACTATTTCCTACCAACAAACTCCAACAAAAGATCTGTCCGAACTGTGGCAGCCTGGCGCGCACAAGAGGACTATGGGATTTAATTCAAAATGAAATCAAAGGCAAAACCATTCTTCATTTCTCACCTCCTGTTTCTCTTAGAAAAGCCATTGAAAATAGGATTGCTACCGGTAAGTACATCACCTCCGACTTTGCGGGAGAGTTTGATTCAGATCTTAAGATTAACATAGAAGATATAGATCTGGAGGACGATTACTTTGATCTTATCATTTGCTATCATGTTCTTGAACATGTAACCAACGATAAAAAGGCCATCAGTGAATTGTTCCGTATTTTAAAACCAGTTGGTATATGCTATATTCAAACACCATTTAAAGAAGGTGAAATATGGGATGATGAACAGATCAACACGCCAGAACTCAGGCTAAAACACTACGGACAGGCCGACCACCTTAGGGTGTATTCAGCAGATGGCTTAACGGTCCGGTTAGAAGATGCAGGCTTTGACGTAGAGAGAATTGAGCGCGTTAATGAACCTGAGAATCATAATGGCTTTAAGCCAAGGGACACCATATTAAAAGGCCGTAAGTTTAATTCTAACAGTAATTAACATTATTTAATGCTAATTAAAACTAATACTGAGGTCAAATTCCTATTTTTAAGAAGACACATAAAAACTTGCTCTATGAAAACTTTATTAATCGGTTTAGCCTTTATTTTAGGGCTGGAGTCACAGGCTCAATCCTATTCAAATGATTTTTCCGGAGTGAATCAAAAATGGATTCAACATGTAAACACAGGTTCCTCATCCATTAAGGACCTCTATACTACGGATGCTTTGAAGGTTTTCAGCGATGGAACAACTCTTAATACCACCGATGATATTGCCAATCACCTATTCACTACTCTTAAAGGCGCTCATTCTATTAAGACTAAAAAAAGACTGACTGCTCATGAAAAAAGGCAGATTGACTATGAAGTCAGCCAGTTTCGTGTGAAAAATAATGAAAACTACAAGCAATTAATCATATGGGAAAAGGTAGATGGTCGTGATGTAAGGGCGTTTGAATTTATAGAAAAATCAGGTGAATTTACCGCTCCTGTTAAAGAACTGAATCAAAGACGAAAAGAATGGATGAAATACTGTAACGCACACGATGTGAGTGCTTTAGTTAATGATCTATACACATCAAATACCATTTATTTTAATCACAAACCTGCTGTTATTGGTACAGAGAAACTCATTAAGGAGTATTCATATATGGAAAATCCGGCTTATTCCTTAAAGCTTGAACCGATTATTATTGAAGCCGTTAACAAAGAACTGGTTTTTGAAATTGGTCAGTGTCAAGGAAGCTACAATGGAAAGTATGTTTTGATCTGGCAAAAAGACAGTGACGGAAAATGGAAAGTACTGGTGGATTCAAATATTTGATAGAAATGAAAATCTACCTCAATCCAGTCTTCGCTATCCTATTGATTATTGTCATCAATCAGAATTTAATAGCACAGGAAAAATTGAAAATTGGGGTCGCCGGTCTCACCCACACTCATGTGCACTGGATATTTGGCAGTGAATCCAGGGGAGATTTTGAGATCGTTGGAATTGCTGAACCCAATCGTGAACTGGCAAAGCCCTATGCCGAACAGTATAAATTCCCGATGAGCAAAGTATATGCTTCCCTTGAAGAAATGATTGAATCGGCTAAACCTGATGCTGTGACTGCCTTCGGGACGATTTATGATCATCTTGATGTCGTTCAGTCGTGTGCTCCAAGAGGTATTCATGTTATGGTAGAAAAACCTCTTGCTGTAAGTCTTGAGCATGCTAAACGAATGAAAGAACTTGCTGATGGCCATGGCATTCACCTACTGACCAACTATGAAACCACCTGGTATCCTACCAATCATATGGCCTACAAGCTTGTTAAAGATGAAGGCAAAATCGGTCCGATCAGGAAAGTAATTATCCGCGACGGCCATAAAGGGCCTAAAAAAATTGGTGTCAATGTTGAGTTTTTGGAATGGCTGACCGATCCTGAACTTAATGGTGGCGGTGCCATTACCGACTTTGGATGTTATGGTGCCAACCTGATGACCTGGTTGATGAATGGTGAAAAACCCATCAGCGTTACGGCCGTGACACAGCAGCTTCAGCCCGAGAACAATCCTAAGGTAGATGATGAGGCGAATATAATCCTGACCTATAAGAACGCCACAGCCTTGATCCAGGCCTCCTGGAACTGGCCTATCGGAAGAAAGGATATGGAAATCTATGGCTTGAAAGGGGTGGTCTATTCCAATAACAGGCATGATCTTCGAATCCGGATATCGGAAGGCTATGATGGCTTCAGTGAGGAAAAACTAAAATTGGAGGAAAGAGAACGACCCTTTGATGATCCCTTCTCATTTTTTGCTGCTGTGATTGGTGGTGAAATAGAAATTCCTGAACATGACCTTTCCTCTCTTGAAAACAATATGGTTGTTATGGAGATACTTGATGCTGCGGTTAGAAGTGCGAAAGAAGGTCGAACAATTGTGATACGGAAATGAAAGTTCTAAATCCCATCGTTATTGCCTTTCTACTGCTATGTTTGTCCTGCAAAAACCAGGAAATGAATCAGTCGACAACCGATATGGCTAATCTTCGATTCGAGATTATCAACTATTATAATTACCCGAAAGGCCCCACTGATTCTCCAATTAAGTATAAACTGACATACTATTTTGAAGACGGCCGTCCGCACCGCTGGTTAGATCTTGATTCGTTAGGTAATCCTCAAATCGAATACATTTATGAATATGACGATAATGGTCTGCATATAGGAGCACGATATAAAGAACCCGGAATGACAGATTATGATATTGAAAAGGTTCGTTTTATAAATGATAGCACCCAGGTTACAGAATGGATCGACTCAACGGGAACCGTATTCTATACGATGATCGATAACCTTAATAAGGCTGGGAAAACCTTTCGAGCCACTTTTAAAGGAGAAAACATTCATGGTTATGATTCAACCTTCTATACCAAAGAAGGATTTGAAAAGCGCATTTTCTTTACCAACATTAAAGGAAAGGTTCTAAATGACAGGTCATTTGAATATGATTCAATTGTTGATGGTAGATATTGGGTACTTAGAAAGAAGATTATGAATGATTCGGTAATTGAATTACAGCTTAGGGAACTTTATTATAACAATAAGTTTACCGCTATGGATTCAAAATTTTATCCCGGTATAATATCCTCCTCTTCGTGGTCCGAAAATATGATCAGTTTTACTTCCGACGAAAATACTATGCTTCTCACACGGACCAAGGATTGGAATAATCAGTTCGGATTTCTCTCCACTAAATACGACGGAATTTTTACTGAGCCTGCTCAACTGTCTGAATTAGATTCCATTTATAACGGTTGTATTTCACCAGACGGAAATTCTATTCTCTATGTAAAGAAGCATGCCGAAATCGAGTCTATTTTCCTGATTAAAAAGAAGGGAGATTCTTGGACAGCACCCATTGATCTAACTGCTGGTTCCAAGATCGAAGGCGGTTATTTTTATTGGACCGATAAGGATGAAATATACATGTACATCCCTCATAATAAAGGCAATATAGTTAAAACTCGTTTAATTAATGATAGACTAACCATTGTTGATTCGATAAAAACTTTGAATACAAAAAACGGAACCGAGTTCAGTCCATTTATTGATCCTCAAAAAAGATTTTTAATCTTTACAAGATATATTGAAGGTAAACCCAACCAACAAGGTTTTTTTGTAAGCTACAATAAGGGTGATGCAAATTATCCAGAATGGTCTTCACCGGAAATCATTAAAGCCTTACCCTATGGATGGGGTGCCCGAATTATAAATAATGGTTCTCAATTTATTTTTACAGATGGTGAGAATATTTATAGCTTTCCGGTTGAGGAATTAGATTTAAGAATTAAAGAATGAGAATAACTCTTAACGTCATAACACACGGCTGGGACATAATTATGTTTATGGGCCTCATTTGTTTTGCACTAAATGCGGACGCCCAATCTCAAAAAGACAAGTTATTTTATGTGCTTGAAGGTCATTGGAATGGAGCCTTTATTAAGGATAACTCCTATCAGAAATTCGATATTCAATTCTATAAAACAGATGACTTGATCAAATCCCTTCAAATTATTGAAGAATGGCACCCTCAGTTTGGTGAATTTGAACTTCCTGTAGAAATCGACTCGCTGGGGCAAATTAGATTCAATACAGGTCATGGGAAAGCCATAATGCAACTTGATACTATTTCTCTTGAAATGACAGGGCAGATTGAAAATTCACTTCCGGCCATGTATGTTCATTTTAAAAAAATGGCTTCCCCGCCATCTCCATCCTATGAAGTTATCCCGATTGAGGTCCCTAATGGAGAGGTTATTTTAAGTGGTCATTTACATAAACCTCTATTCCGTAAAACGAAAACGGCCATTATAATTGTTGGCGGACGTGGTTGTTATGCAGGATCCACGAAATACGATCTCTATGGAAAACTTCTTCGCGAGTATGGCGTTTCTGTGCTATCGTTTAACAAAAGGGGCACGGGCAAGTCAACAGGTAACTGTAATCAGGCCACAATATGGGATCTGGCAAGCGATGTCAACGCCCTAAGGAACTATCTTATGGAAAGGGATGAAAAATTTGAACATATCGGCCTTTTAGGGAGCAGTGCGGGAGGATGGGTAATTGCCAAAGCTTCTGAAGCTGGCAAATTCGATTTTATGATTAGCATTGTTGGGCCTTCAACCTCCGTTCGGGATCAGCAATTACAATCTATGAACTACGGATTGAAATTCTTTAAACTACCAGAAAATTCTCGAAAGGACTTGCTTGAATACACCAATATGATGTTTGATGCAAAAGCATCTGACAATAATTTTGATCGTTTTAATAAACTTCTTGCCAACAGTAAAAGGGATGAATGGTTCCAGCTTTTGGAGGATACAGATATTCCCAACTCTATTGAAGGTATCGATAGCCTTTGGGTGAGACGACATGACTATGATCCGGGTGAATCATTAAGGAGGTTTATGAATCCCTTTCTCGCGATTTACGGTGAGAAGGACTGGGTGGTACCCTACAAAGAGAATATAATCCGACTGAATGGTTTATTTATTGGCGATCAAAAAGCCATGCTGAATACC
Source organism: Flavobacteriaceae bacterium (assembly GCA_013042625.1). Classification (GTDB taxonomy): domain Bacteria; phylum Bacteroidota; class Bacteroidia; order Flavobacteriales; family Flavobacteriaceae; genus SHLJ01. Next base: position 7,453 of record JABDPU010000163.1, read on the forward strand.
GTAGTAGCCGCAAATGCCGGCCATGGAACCGAAGTTGAAGAGAGTTATGTTGAACTAAAGAACGATAAATCTTACTGGCGATTCTTCAGAATCTCACCCCAAATAACTATTGAATTGATAACCTTTTTAAAAAAATATGGCTTTATCGAATGATTTCTGATCATCAAATCTGGTGGTCTTTTATCCAATTATATCAATCGCAACCGACTTAAACAGGCAACAGACATTGCTTCCAGGCTTAATCTTCATGCGCTCCTGAGAATCGGATGTGATTTCCACCGCCAGTTTAACACCAGCATCAATCATACAAAGAACAGATGATTCCCTATGGATCAAATCGGTAACTACACCCTTCAACTGGTTCTGAATACTCACTTGTTCCAGTGGGCCTGACGATAATGCAATGTGATCGGCATGAAGGAAGATCCTGATGGAATTCCCGGTTTCTTTCCCTTTTAATGCAGTTTTGCATTTTATAATCACTTCTCTGCCTTTAACTTCTTTTACAAGCTGCATGATTTCCTTTTCTTCGGAAATATCTTTGATCTGCATATCAATGGCATTGATCAATGGGTTTGATCCAAGGAAATCTGAAACCTCCTGATTCTTCAGCAGTTCATAATAATTTCCATGCCCGATACTTCGGCCATTTTTTATCAGGAATAAAGTACTGGTTAGTTTAAGCAGATCGGGTAAATCATGGCTGACCACCATAATGGGAATTGAGGTTGTCTCCCGAATATTCAGAATAAATGGAATAATCTGGTCCCTTAACATCACATCAACTGCGGAAAAGGGCTCGTCTAACAATAATAGATCAGGATTTGATAATAGGGCCCGCCCCAATGCGGTACGTTGCCTCTCCCCTCCTGATATCCGGTTTGGTTTACGATCAAGGATATTCCGGAGATCCAATAAATCTACTACCTCATCAAAGCCAATCGATTGGCCGGAGCTGTTCTTCATTCCATATCTCAAATTCTTTTCAACACTCATATGCGGGAACAAGCGTCCTTCCTGGAATACATATCCGATTTTTCGCTTTCCCGGGGCCAGGTCTGTCTTGTCCTTATCAAAAACAACCTCATCATTTACAAGAATGTTTCCTTCGGATGGCTTGATCAGTCCGGCTATTGATTTGAGTAAAGTAGTTTTTCCTGAGCCACTCGGACCGAAGATTCCGGTTATACCGCTGCTGAAGCGTTCATTGATCACCAATTCGAATTCAGTCTGTATATATTTGATATTAACCTCTGTCATCCTTCATTTTTTTAATATACCATTCCGATAATACCATAGCGATAAATGAAATGATGACTGAAATTATAACAAGCCTGAGGGTTGCATTTTCCTGTCCGGGTACCTGCATATTGGCATAAATGGCCAAAGGGAGGGTTTGGGTTTCACTTTCTATGTTTCCGGCGAATGTTATGGTGGCACCAAATTCTCCTAAAGATCGTGCAAAGGCCAGGATCGTCCCGGAAATAACACCAGGCATGGCCAATGGGATAGTAATCCTGTAAAAGGTTTTCCATCGTCCGGCTCCAAGAATACGGGAAGCATCTTCCAAGCCGGTATCTACCATTTCCATCGAAGTCCGGATGGCCCTTACTATTAATGGAAAAGACACCACAATTGATGCAATTACTGCTGCATAGAAGGAGAAGGCTAAACGGATTCCGAAGGTCTCATAGAACCAATTTCCGAGAAAACCATTAGTACCTAATAAAATCAATAGAATATATCCTGTGGCCACGGGAGGCATGACCAGGGGCAAATGGATCAGGCTTTCCAAAATAGCTTTACCATAGAAGTCATATCGCGCCATCTTGTAACCCACCCATAATGCAAGTGGCAAAGATATCCCAGCACAACAAAGAGCAACCTTGATTGAAAGTAGAATAGCCTGGATTTCGGCCGGGCTAAAACTTAATAGATCCGACATACGGCCTCAAAATTATAATATAAATCCGAATGAGCTCAATATTCCTTTGGCTCTGTCCGTTGATAAAAATTCAATAAACTCAGTAGCCAGATGTTTTTCACTCAGCTGTCCGGCCATAATTCTTATTTCATCATGAAAAACTGAAGGGATTTGTCCAATTATTTTAACCTTCTCCGATTTCATTGCATCTGTTTTGTAAACAATTCCCAACGATGCTTCTCCTAATTCAACTAAGGTCAGGGCTGCCCTAACATCTGTCATATACATCAGTTGACCAGCTTTCTGTTCATTCCATCCTAAATTCTGCAGCGCCTGCATCCCGTAAATCCCTGCCGGCACATGAGCCGGGTCACCTATGGCCAAGCGATTATTTTTCAAAAACTGTGATATATCGATTTCCTGATCGAATGTAATCGAACTTAATTCAGAATGGATCGGAGCGATAAAAACCAATTCATTTTTGGCAATTTCCATTAATCCATTTTCCGAGATACGGCCCAGTTCTTGCAAATAACGAACCCACATAAGATTGGCACTGAGGTAAACATC
>JABDPU010000143.1 GCA_013042625.1 Flavobacteriaceae bacterium
TGAATGCCACCTTCAATCTTATAAACGATAATCTGAAGGAGACTTTCGATACCATGATCAAGGAAGCGGGAATAAACGGCTTGAACGGTCATAGAAGTGTTGGTGGTTACAGAGCCTCAATGTATAACGCACTACCTCTTGATAGTGTGAAAGTACTGGTTGAGGTCATGAGTGAATTAGAAAGAAAAGCTTAAATAATAAAAAGACTATGAAAGTATTAGCAAATGATGGTGTTTCTCAAGCAGGGGTTGACAGACTCGTTGAAGCCGGCTTTGAGGTAAGCACAACCAATGTTGCACAGGAGCAATTGGCTGATTATATCAATGAGAATGACGTAGATGTGTTGTTGGTCCGCTCTGCTACCAAAGTGAGGAAGGACCTGATCGATGCTTGTCCTGGAATGAAAATCATTGGACGAGGTGGTGTTGGCCTTGATAATATCGATGTTGAATATGCTCGAAGTAAAGGAGTACATGTGATCAATACTCCTGCGGCTTCATCCAGTTCTGTTGCCGAACTGGTTTTTGCCCACTTATTCGGTGGTGTGAGATTTCTTTATGATGCCAACCGGAATATGCCACTCGATGGGGATACCAGGTTTAAAACTCTTAAAAAGAGTTATGCCAAAGGTACTGAGCTGAGAGGAAAAACATTAGGTATTATTGGTTTGGGAAGAATCGGACAAGAAGTTGCGAAAATCGCCCTGGGAATCGGAATGCGCGTGATTGCCAGTGATAAATTTGTTGGTGATGCCGATATAAAAGTTGAATTTTATAACGGACAGTATATTTTGGTAAACCTGGAAACACAGCCGATGAAAACGGTTTTGGCTGAATCTGATTTTATTACCCTGCATGTACCCGCACAATCTGATTATATCATCGGAAAAAAGCAATTTGATCTGATGAAAGAAGGTGTTGGAATAATAAATGCTGCCCGAGGTGGCGTGATTGATGAAGTTGCTTTAATTGAAGCGATTGAAAGTGGAAAGATTCGTTTTGCCGGACTTGATACTTTCGAAACCGAACCGACACCGGCCATTAAGGTACTTATGAATGATCGTATTTCATTGAGTCCGCATATCGGTGCAGCAACAACTGAAGCACAGGACCGAATCGGAACCGAATTGGCTGATCAGATCATCAGTATTCTGAGAACAGAACACGCCTGAAAAAATAATGTGACTTTGTTACAAAGCAGGGGTCCTAACATTAGAAGTGTTAGGACTTTTTTGTACCTTAAACACAAAATAAATTAACCTTAAATTATCAAGTATGTCAGGAATTTTAGACTTATTAAACAGCGACCTGGGAAAAACTATTGTCAATGGCGTGTCAAGCCAATCAGGTCAGTCTCAAGATAAAACCAGTGGTTTATTAACCATGGCTCTTCCGGTTTTAATGCAGGCCATGAAACGCAATGCATCAACACCGGAAGGCGCAGAAGGATTGCTCGGTGCCCTTAACTCAAAACACGACGGCAGTATATTAGATGACCTTGGCGGACTATTCGGCGGAGGAGTCAATAAAGATGTTATGGATGACGGAGGAAAAATCCTCGGGCATGTTTTAGGTGGACGTCAGCAGAATGTTGAACGTGCATTAAGTAGCAAGTCAGGAATGGATGCTTCATCTGTTGGAAACATTCTGAAAGTTGCAGCTCCTATCTTAATGGGTGTCCTTGGAAAACAACAACGCCAGCAAGGTGTTCGTGACCAGAGTGGCCTTGACGGATTACTCGGTGGAATGATCAAAGGCAATTCACCAGAACAAGAACAAAGTTTTCTCGAATCTATTTTGGATGCCGATGGTGACGGAAGTATTATTGATGATGTAGCTGGAATGGTACTCGGCGGCGGAAAGAAGAAAAGCGGAGGACTTGGTGGTCTTCTTGGTGGTCTTTTCGGAAAGAAATAATCTTTTCAAACATAAATATCTCAACCGGATCTTACGATCCGGTTTTTTTATTTTCAATCATCCCTAAGCTACTGATCTGGAACGATTTTTGTAACTTTAAGGAAAAGCATGATGATGAAAAATTTCGTAACCATTTTAGCAATTCTTGCCATTCTCGCCAGCTGTGGAAGTTTATATAAAACGGCGGAACCATCGCAAACCGAAACAAATGTTGTTGACAATGATACCATTCGGATCAAGAGTGACAAGGTCGAATATGAAATCATAATTATTGAACCCGGTTTTAACAACTGGATGAGGGGAAGAGCAAGGCCTCGCGGATATTATACCCAGTCG
>JABDPU010000164.1 GCA_013042625.1 Flavobacteriaceae bacterium
TAATTCAAGGAATTCGAGTTTATTTCCTTCGCCATAATCAAAATTCTTAGCTTTTTCAATGTAAGCGCTGATGTAGTAAATACGCGGGGTTTTTCGGTGAAGCTCAATGACCTTGTCAAATGCCATATTGGCGCTATCCTTTTCACCTTTGGCATTATATAATTGCCCTTCGATAAATCTGTATCGCCCTCTTTCTTCATTGCTTTTAGTTGCATTGGCGGCAATATCCAAATTTACGATAGCCGTATCTAAATTTTTAAGATTCATATAGGCCTGTGCCAGGGTTGAGGCGGCATCGGCCAGATCTTGTTTCTTGATATCAGCCTGGCGTAATAAGCGCTCCAGGTTCTGAATAGCTAATTCTTCGTTTTCCAGCCTAAGATTGGTTTTCTCTCGCCATATCTTCGCCTGATTGATCTTATCGCTGGCAGGATATTTAAATAGTATATAATTGAAGGCTTCAAGTGCAGGAACAAATCTTTGATCGAAATAACGTGCCTTGCCAAGCAGCAGGTACGCCTCATCAATCTGGGGGTTTTTTTCTTTCCCCTCAATATTCATGGAGTGTTTTTGAATGGCTTTAACCGCCTTTTCTTCGGCTCGCTCGAAATCTGCATTCTTAGCCTGTCCGGGAAGGGACACATCCTCAAGTATCTGCATCCGCTCAACAGGAAGGATCTCCCAATAATTATCGGTATAGCCATCGATTAAGGACTGTCTACCGTTTTCCAGAGCAATGCCTCCATTATACAATACATTGTATTCGGTCCCTACAGCGTGCCAGTTCCTATTGATGAAGCTGTCTTTCTTCCTTGAGCATCCTTCAAAGACCAGGACAAGGAGAAGACCGCAAAGGATATGGAAATACAGTTTTTTCAATGCTGGTCTGTTTAGTACAAGTATAACTGTGCCCGTGGCACAATATTATGCTAGTGGGTAAAAATAATCATCTTTTCGTACAAACGGAATAAAAGGACGGACTTTTAGGTAAGCAGTTATCCAGCAAAGTGTTGCTCTAGTTCTCTAAGAGTTGCTTCACTGGTTGCCAGGTCTTTTACAATTTCACCTTTTTCGAGTACCACTATACGTTCACACACCTCGGTAACATGCATCAGATCATGGCTGGAAATCAGCACAGTAATATCCCGGTTATCACTTAATTCTCTCAACATTTTTTTCAACCTGATCTGAGTGGTGGGATCCAGATTTGCAAAGGGCTCGTCCAGTATAATAATTTCCGGATGGCCTATGAAAGCTGCAACAATTCCGGCTTTTTTCTGATTTCCCTTGCTCAGGTCTCTTAGATATTTCTTTTTGCCCAGGATCTCTCCGTTGAATAGTTCTTCGAATTGCGCAAGATAGGTATCTATATCGGCCTTATTTTGACCTCTCAGATCGCCGATAAAATAGAAATATTCCTCTGGTGTTAAATAACCGATCAGGAAGCTTTCGTCAATAAAAGCCGAGGTGAATGGTTTCCAGTCCTCACTTTCATGAACACGAATATTATTCATGGTCAAAAACCCTTTTGTTGGTTGTATGAGATCCAGTAACAGGCTGAAAAAGGTCGTTTTTCCGGCGCCGTTGTTTCCCACCAAACCGAAGGATTGACCTTTAGGAATATTCAAATCAGGCAGATTTAGCACTGAAACGCCGCCATATGATTTAATAAGGTTATTGGTTACAATCATTCTTCGTTGAATTTATGAATCCTGGCTGAATGCCTCGATCATTTTATGTTTAGATTTCATGTATTGAGAGGTGATGAATTTCATTATTTTCTGGTGGAACATAATTCCAATCAATCCCATAGCAATAATGACCCCAATGCCTACCTGGAATCCCAGGGTAAAATAGAAAATGGCAAAAATAATCATGGGGATCAGCATCAAAGGAATTCCAATCAGCCATTGAACTGCTCCGGTTCCCTGGAAATTGAAAGCAGCCCTTTGATCGAGATCGATTTTCTTTCGATTGAATGAGCCCCCCCATAAAATAACATAAGAGTTTACTCCAACATTATAAACCGCTGCGGCAAAATGCGCGAGTAAGATCTTCCATCCGAAATAAACATATGGTATGCTAAGCACAAACATGATTACCACGCTCATGATCATAAGGGAATACTTCGATTTCAGATAACGCTCATACTTTAAGTTCTGGCTCATCAGCAATTTATAATAACTGCTATCCCATGCCGGGATGAACTGCCCGAAGTTGATCAAAAAGATACCCGTTACAAAAATCCCTATAAAGACAAAAAACCATTCCATATCCTGGTAAATCGGGTTAGGATAGAAAAACAGTCCGTACAATAATCCGATAACCAACATCCAAACCGAAGATTTCGAGCGTTTATTCCTTAGGATCAATTTGATGTCTAATTGCATAAATGGAGCTATATCGCCAAATTTTTTAGTCCAGGCAAGGTTTGTGGTTTTGGCCTCTTCCTTTTTAGACTGCAAAGAATTGTCGATATAGAGTTTTTTCTTAAGTGTTTTAAAGTTGGTCCAATACAAGATCGCTAAGACCAGAATCGGAACAATTAGGAAAAATGGATTATTAGAAATTCCCAGAAAGGCCTTGGATATCAGGTCGGAAATGGACAAGATTTCGAAGTAATTCAAGGCAAACAATCCACCGGCCACAAGCATCACCGGTAAAAAGGGCAATTCCGTTTCAGAAGCGATGCTTTCTATAATAAAATTCAGGAAATTGATGATCAGAACAAAGATGATCAGACCTGCCAGCCATGGCAATATCTGACCAGCCGGATAATCATTACCTATTAGCATAATGCTGAAAGGGATATAAGCAAAAAGCGGCAGAAAATTAAAGAATGACAAAGCGGATTTCCCAAGCACAAAATGAACGACGTTCTTTCGCTTTATAGGAAGGGTAAGTAATGGTTTTACACTCATCACCGGTAGCTTCTGAAAAAAGAAACGCATCAGTAAATCGGCTATAATCCAATAAAATAACAACCCATTGAACATTACAAATGGATCATTATCGGGGTAAATCTTTTTTAGTAAAGGGTACATAGCCAATCCGAGAACCAGGAAAGTTGCCATGAAATATAGTGCCATGAACACCAGAAAGATGTTCATCAATAAATTCTTTTGCCAGTAAGATGATCGGAAGTATTGCTTCCACTCGAGCCTAAGAAAGTGCTTTACCATGATTCATCAAATGTAATGCATTGGTAAACTTAAGTGTTAATTTGTTACAAACAAATGATTTTTTCATCGGTGGCTTTTTTATTTTTGCCCAAATTTCCAATTATGGCAGATTTCCATGAACTGAAAGTCAAACAAGTCAAACAAGAAACGCATAATGCGGTCAGCTTGCTTTTTGATGTTCCCGAACAACTAAAGGCCGACTATGTTTTTAAGGCAGGCCAGTATCTGACATTAAAGGCGCTGATCAATGGGGAAGAGGTTCGTCGGGACTATTCGCTTTGTACAAATCCGGAATCCGGTGAACTGAAGGTGGTGGTAAAAGAGGTGGATAATGGAACCTTTTCAAAATTTGCCAACACGGCTATAAAAGCAGGTGATAGCATGGAAGTGTGTACGCCTCAGGGCAGATTCATCTTTACCCCTGAACCCTTATCAAGGCGAATTATTTTGGGAATAGCAGCCGGAAGTGGTATTACCCCTGTTATGGGTATTTTAAAGACCGCACTGCAGAATGAACCGATGAGTAAATTTATTTTGCTGTACGGAAACAAATCACCTGAGAACACCATTTTCTTTAAGCAACTCAAGGAGTTAAAAGCATCTTTTACTGAACGCTTTGAGTACATTCCTGTATACAGTCAGACCAGTGAAGAAGGTGCGCTTTTTGGAAGAATTGATCGAGCCTATATCCTTAACACTCTAAAGCGTTTGAATGCTGACGAAACCCTGGATGAGATCTATGTTTGTGGGCCTAAACCCATGATCGATCTTTCGATTGAAGTTCTAAAAGAAAAGGGATATAGAGATGATCAGATCAAGTACGAACTGTTCACCAGTGCTGCGGCTCCTTCTGAAACCGATTCCAAAGACCATAACAACGAAGGAAAATGCAGAGTAGAAGTGATCGTTGATGATGAGGAATTCTCCTTTGAAATGGACACCTCTCAAACCATTTTAGAGGCTGCATTGAAACATGATGTGGATGCGCCCTATAGTTGCCAGGGAGGTATATGCAGTAGTTGCATTGCCAGAATCAGGGAAGGAAGTGTGCAGATGCGCCAGAACAATATCTTAACCGACTCTGAGGTTGAAGAAGGATTTGTTCTTACCTGCCAGTCTGAGCCAACCTCTTCAAAAGTGATTGTGGATTATGATGACGTTTAAGCCTGGATCAGTTTTTCTTTGATCTTATCAATTATTTCCCGGGGCGTTATCGAAGCAATTGCCACTTCATAACCAGCAGGAGCCTTGTTTCCATAAATTGAAGTCGGAATTTCCGGAAAGGCTATCCGGTCTGCAAGAAGGGCATTTCCGGGCTCCTGATTAAATGGAGCAAAGCCAGCGAATGGATGGGTCACACCCCAAAGTGTGATAGTTTCAACGCCATAAGCGGCTGCCAAATGGGCATTACCTGAATCCATAGAAAGCATAAGGTCCAGATTCCGTATAATCTTTAATTCATCAGCAAATGAGACACTGCCTGCTATGGAATTAACATGATCGAAAAGGGCTGAAAGTTCTTTCATTTGCCTAATCTCCTCGGAACCTCCACCAAATAAGATCACCGTTCCCAATCCCTTTAATCCTTCGATGACTTCTTTCATTAAACCCAAGGGATAGGCCTTGGTCGGAAAAGCTGCGAAGGGAGCGATCCCTATTAAGGGTTTTGAAGTTTCAAGGCTTTTATGTGCTTTGGGAAGATCTGGTTTTGGTGGAAACATAGGATCAGACAAATCAATGTTAAATCCTAATTTCTCAAAAACCTCTACATAACGTTGATGTGTGGTTTTAAGAGGTTCAAACTTCTTCCCGCTTATTAATAATTTCTTTTCATTTCTTCCCTTGTCGATATAAATCCAGGGTTTTATACCAGAGAACAGCTTTAATATTCTGCTTCTCAAAACCTCATGGCAATCGGCTACTGCATCCAGCTTCTGTGTCTTTATTTCACGAGATAGTTTCCAAAGGCCTGACAGCCATTTATGCACAGATTCAACATCAGCGGCCATAACATTGACATTCTCAAACTCATTGAAAAGCGGACTAAAAAAGGGCCTTGTAAGCACGGTTATTTTTAAGTGCGGAAAGTTTTTGGTTAGCTGACGTATTACAGGAACCAGCATGGCGACATCACCAAGAGCTGATAATCGAATAACAAGTATATGATCAGGTATGCGGCTCATTTGAAAGCCTTATAAGGCTATTTCTTGCCTCTTAAAACGGGGTTCAGCTCATCATCGTTGTACATTTTCATCTGCTTATAAACCTTCATGTACTTTTTGCCGGTTGCTATATCCTCTAAAAGGTCATCGATGGCTGAAGAAAGATCCTTTCTTTGCTCCATCAGTACATTTAGTTTTTTCTGACATGCTGCTTTATGGGCTTCCGAAGCATCATCTCTTATGGTTTCAAGCTGCATGTGATAGATCTTTAATGCAAGAATGGACAATCTATCAATGGCCCAGGCCGGACTTTCTGAATTTACTTTTGCTCCCGGTTGAATATTGGCATCCCTGTATTTTTCCAGAAAATAACTGTCGATGTATTCTACGGTATCTGTCCTGTCCTGATTTGATGCATCTATTTTTCTTTTGAGTTCCAGGGCAGCGACAGGATCTATATTAGGATCCCTGATAATATCCTCATAAGCCCATTGAACGGTATCTATCCAGCATTTGCGATACAGAAGATGGCCTATCAGATCTTCATCTTTGCTGTAGATATTGGTAAACGGTTGATTTACAGAGTTCAACACCTTATAATTGTTGATGGCTTCTTTAAAAATTGAATTTGCCTTATCTGAAAACATAGAGCGTCTTAATTTTTGCTCAAAGATACTCCTATTTCGTTAACTTTACTATGGCCATTCCAACATCTTATGCAAATTCACAGGCTTTCATCTAAAAATACAATCTTAAATACTTTCCTCTCTGAAATAAGGGATAAATCCATTCAAAAGGACAGGCTTCGATTCAGAAAGAATATATACAGGGTCAGTCAGATTTTATGCTATGAAATGAGCGCATATCTCGATTTCCGGGAGCAGGACATAAAGACTACTCTCGGAAGCAAGACTGTTGAGCTCGCGACCCAGGATTTGGTTGTGTGTTCCATTTTAAGAGCCGGTTTAAGCATGCACCAAGCTGTCCTGGACTCCTTTGACCAGGCTGATAATGCTTTTGTTTCTGCATATCGCAAGCATGATGCCGATGACCCCTCGCAGTTTGAAATTATAATTGAATACCTGGCTTGTCCGGATTTAGAAGGGAAAACTCTTGTTTTGGTCGATCCCATGCTTGCCAGTGGCAAGTCTTTTACTCTGGCCTTTGAAGCGCTTCTGACTTATGGACAACCGAAGTCCATACATTTGCTCAGTATTATCGCTGCCAAGGAAGGCGTTGATTATGTTTCAGAGAAATTTCCAAAGGGTACAAATTTATGGTTAGGAGATCTTGATCCTGAACTCAATGACTACGGTTATATCGTTCCCGGATTAGGTGATGCCGGTGACCTGGCATTTGGCACCAAGTTACAACACTAGCCTTATTACTGGAGTTATAATGAGCAACCAAACAAAAATTTCGGCGAACCATCGTTCTGAAAGGCTCTCTAAATAGTTTGCCATTATTATGGCTGCGGGTGCAAAAAGAAAAATGAACTCACTTCCATCTTTTACAGGCGAAATAATGATCAGAATGAAGCCTATTAAAAAGGTAAATAAAACCAAATGGTGTGATGCTCTTTCAGCTTTGAATTTCTCTGCAAAGCTTTTCGCATAGAAGATAATAGCCCAAAGACTGAATGAAATCAGAACTGTAATACTTATTATAAATCTCAGATCATTATAGGCGGAGAAATCATAATTGGGTGGTTGTACAAAATCTATTATTCCACTGAAGCCATCTTCTGTAATGACCAGGTAACTCATTGCAATAATTATAACCGTAGCGAAACCCAGAATCGGAACGATCCAGTAGTTAAATTTCGAGACGGTTAACAATAATACAGCAACAAAGATGAGTCCAAAATAAAGCAACGACCCAAAGTAAATAAGAGTTGCCAGGCCTACCCACAAGCCGGCATCGAATAATTTTTTTTTGATTCTTAAATTATTTTTTAGGCTAAAAAGCCGTCTGAGTGCAAGAATGATAAAGAGGTTGGCCAATAGCACCTGGTCGTTGATCAGTGTTTCGGGTAAAATATAGATCAGAAGCGTATAAAACAGGAATTTATATCCATTGTGTTGGGTAAGGGCATTTTTAGAAACGAAAAACGCAAAAACCGCGATTGAGGCGAACAATATCAGGAATAGTCCGATTTCCTTTAAAAGTCCATTCAGATCGAGATCATCAGATATAGAGGCGATTCGTACAAAAGCAAAAACTGCAAGAAGGACAAAGGTGACTAAAACAAGATGTATCGGTTTTGATGTGCTAAAAAATCTTGTTATCATTTAAAGAGTTCGTATATTCGCGTCATAAATATAAGATTATACCATGAAAGATTTCTTCTATGCCATCCAGGACTTGTTCGTAGATTATCTTTTTGCTCCTTATGATGCATTAAGGGCCTTGGAATTGGACAACTGGTGGGCTGCTAACATAATGTCATGGATTCTTTTTGTAATCTTCCTGGTTGCCTTCGTATACTGGATGAAACAATTAAGAGCAGCTGACAAGAATAATGAGGAGGATAAATCGGTTACGGCTCACTCCTATTTATAAGTCGAACCCGATATCACTTCTGAAATACATCTTATCAAATCGTATCTGGTCAATACTTCGATACGATTTTTTTAATGCTTCATCAAAGGTCTCTCCATAGGAACTAACAGCCATTACACGGCCCCCGGAGGTGACAATTCCTGAATCCTGATCCCATTGAGCACCCGCGTGAAAAATCAACGATTCCTGTGCCTTGTCCAATCCGATAATAGGCTTTCCTTTTTCATAAGCCTCGGGATAACCTCCTGAAACCAGCATAACCGTGGTGACACTGTCGGGAATGATCTCAATTCTTTCTTTATTCAATTTACCGTTATGTGTTGCTGCTAAAAGCCGAAGTAGGTCGTTTTTTATTCTTGGTAAAACAACCTCGGTCTCGGGATCTCCCATCCTTACATTATATTCTATCACCAGGGGATCTTCGCCAACCTTAATCAAGCCAATGAAAATAAAACCTATAAATGGAATCTTATCCTTTTTTAAACCCTCTACGGTTGGAATGATGATCCGCTTCTCTACTTTTTCCAGGAACTGCTCGTCGGCAAATGGCACAGGCGATACAGCACCCATACCTCCCGTATTGAGGCCGGTGTCACCTTCGCCAATTCGCTTATAATCCTTGGCATATGGTAAAATCTTATAATCGTTCCCATCGGCAAGCACGAAACAACTCAATTCAATCCCATCCAGGAATTCTTCAATCACCACCGTTTGACTGGCCTTTCCAAATTTTGAATCCACCAGCATCTTCTTCAACTCCTGTTTGGCTTCATCAATGTCCTGAATGATCAGCACTCCTTTACCTGCTGCAAGTCCATCGGCTTTAAGTACATAAGGTGGCTTCATGGTTCCTAGAAAATCATATGCCTCTTGGAGCGTTTCTGCAGTAAAACTGCTGTATTTCGCTGTTGGAATCCCATGCCTCTGCATAAAGTGCTTGGCAAATTCTTTGCTTCCTTCCAACATCGCGCCCTGGGATTGAGGTCCGATTACGGCAACACCTTTAAGTTCAGGGTCATTGAGAAAGAAATCATGAATCCCATTAACAAGTGGATCTTCAGGCCCTACTACCACCATATCGATATTACGTTCAAGGACTGCGGTTTTAATGCCTTCAAAATCACCAACCTTTATCGCGAGATTAGTTGCGATTTCTCTTGTTCCCGAGTTTCCGGGAGCAACAAACAATTCATCGCAAAGATCACTTTGGGATATCTTCCACGCGAAGGTGTGCTCTCGTCCACCTGATCCTAGAATTAGCACATTCATATGACTGGTTTAATTAAAACAAAAATAGTTTTTTCCACCTTAAAATTTGTTTAGTTTTGGAATATTCTATGAGCTTTTACAATGCTATTTTAAATTCTGTAATTCTGCCTTTGGGTGATCTTTCAACTGGTGGAAGTTATATCCGGAATTTGAATCAGTGGAGGGCCTACGACTCCTATTCCGACAGAGACCTTCGACGGGTACAAAAGGATAATTTGAAATCAATTCTGAAGTACGCCAGCAAGCATGTCCCATATTATCAAAAGATCAACTATCGAAAAGATCTTTCTTCTGAAGGTAATCTGAAGCGATTTCCAATCCTTACCAAGGATATATTGAGAAATCAGGTAGATTCACTGATCTCAAATCATCACAAAAAATCATCTCTGGATATTAATCATAGCAGTGGAAGTACAGGAGTCCAGTCTTTTACTTATATGACCATGAAGCACAAATTTTATCTGCGTGCTCTTCAAACCCATTGGTGGATGTGGAGCGGCTATCATATCGGGGATAAGGTGTTGCAGTTTGGGATTTCTCAAAAACGTGGTGTTTTAAAAAATTTAAAAGATCTTTTTTACAGGAGTTACTATCATAAAGCCTTCGGGATCTCTGAAAAGGAGTTTGCTGACCTGGCCAGAAAAGTCAAAGAAAAATCCATTGGGTTTATAGCCGGATATCCCTCAGTGATCAATCAACTGGCCCTGGTTTCAGAACCGAATACTAAAATTGAAGGAATCATTTGCTTTGGTGATAAGTTGTTTAACCAACACCGAATCAATATCCGCCACGCCTTCGGAGAGTATGTTCGAGTATTAGATACCTACGGATGCGCAGAAGGACTGTTGATGGCCTGTCGGAAGGATCTTGACTATTACTACATTATGTCGCCTCATGTTTATTTGGAGATTGTTGATGATGACGGACAGCCGGTCCCGGATGGAGAAATGGGCAACATACTGGTAACCTGCCTGACCAATAAGGCTATGCCATTGATCAGGTACAGATTAGGTGATTTAGGCATCATGTTGCCAGAAGAATTATACCCGGAACAGAGGGAATTAGAATACCCCCTTCTTCAAAAAATTGTGGGGCGCGAAACCGATGTTATTAAAACTGAAAGCGGAAAGATCTTAAACGTTCATAGTTTCACGGGAGTCTTTGAATACTTCCAGGAAATTAAACAATTCAAGATCATACAACGTGACCTCAAAAGCATCAAGGTGGAATATATTGTTGATGATACGATTACTGATGAGCGACTGAAAGAATTGGAAAAAAAATTCCTGAACTTAACAGACAGTGATTTAACCATTACATTTGTGAAAGTAAGCAGGATATCAGCAACTAAGTCTGGTAAACCTCAAATTATTGATGCAACTCTCGAATAATGAAAGTTACCCTTGTTGCCGGCGCCCGACCGAACTTTATGAAGATCGCACCTATTATTCATGCCATTCACTCCTGGAATGATAAAGGTCACGACCTCAGTTACCGGTTAGTTCATACCGGACAACACTACGATAAGAACCTGAGCGCTAAGTTCTTCGATGATTTAAACATCCCTCCACCAGATGTCAACCTGGATGTCAAAAGTGGAAGCCAGGCCGAACAAACAGCGGCAATAATGATTGGATTTGAAAAAGATCTTCAGGATAATCCAACAGATCTGGTCCTGGTTGTTGGCGATGTCAACTCAACTATGGCTTGCGCCATTGTGGCAAAAAAGGCCGGCGTTAGTGTGGCACATGTTGAAGCGGGGATACGGTCAGGAGATCTTTTAATGCCGGAGGAAATCAACCGGATTGTCACCGATAGTTTAACCGATTTTTTCTTTACCACCTCCGAACATGCCAATAGAAATCTTAGGTTAGCCGGGGTGCCCGACAGTCGTATATTCTTTGTTGGCAACGTAATGATAGACACTCTTTTTCAATTTAGAGATAGTTTTAACCCACCCGATATATGGAAGGCATTCGGCCTGGAGCCTAAGTCTTACCTGGTTCTTACCTTACACAGACCTAGTAATGTAGATGAAGAGAATCAATTGAAAAGTCTGTTGTCTACAATTATGATGAACAGTCATGAACTTGATATTATTTTTCCAGTTCACCCGAGGACCCTACAGGTATTATCTAAAATGCAGGTCGATTTTCCCAAGCTTCATTTCGTTGAGCCACTGGGATACCTTGAATTCAATTACCTGGTCCAACATGCCAGGGGTGTTTTAACCGATTCCGGGGGAATTACAGAAGAAACCACGGTCATGCATATACCATGTATCACCTTAAGAGAAAACACCGAGCGTCCTGAGACCTGTGAGATTGGAACGAACCGTCTTGTAGGTAAAAATGAGAAATTACTTGCAGAGGCTTTGGAAGATATGATGAGCGGAAACTGGCCGCATGGGGAGATTCCGGATCTCTGGGATGGTCATGCAGCCGATCGCATTGTTAGTCACATTAAGAATTTGCCAAAAGGACAATGACGAAAGTCCTCATCATTACCAACTACTATCCACCCGAGTCTGGTGCCGCATCCAACCGTATCCATCATTTGGCATCGGGTCTCTCTAAAAATGAATACCAGGTGGAGGTGTTAACTCCCCTTCCCAACTACCCAAGAGGTGAAATATTCGAGGGATTTAGAGGTAAATTTCATTCGAAGGCGGTTGAAGACGGTGTCACGGTTCATCGTTTATGGATTTACGCGAGTAATTCGAAAAACAAAATTCTCAGGCTCATCGCCATGTTGTCATATAGCTTTAGCTTGTTGTGGTTTATTTTGTTTCATGCCATACCAAAGGTCGTTATTATACAATCTCCTCCGCTACTTGTAGCTTTTACTGCGTTACAGGCCCTACGATTCGGGAAACGCACGCGAATTCTTAACGTCAGTGACCTCTGGCCCATTGCTGGCAGGGAACTTGGTGCATTAAAAGAAGGACTGGGCTATAGCATGCTTGAGCGCATTGAACGTTCAAACTATTCTAATGCTGATCTTGTTCTTGGGCAAAGCCAGGAGATTCTCGATCATGTGTCAGGGCTTTTTCCAAAAAAACAAACAAAACTATATAGAAACTATCCCGAAATCGCACCTCCGGAATCTCAGTTCCACAATCAGAGTGGTGTGATAAAAGTGGTTTATGCCGGACTTCTGGGAGTAGCCCAAGGGATTCATAAATTATGTCAGAACCTTAACTATTCAAACATCGAATTACACCTTTACGGTAATGGGGCTGAACGAAAAGCAATTGAAGAATTTATCGCAAACAATCCAGACGCTCCTGTGTTTTAC
>JABDPU010000177.1 GCA_013042625.1 Flavobacteriaceae bacterium
ATGATACCTAGTCCAAAAGCGGCAGCAGAAGCTGCAAATACCGAATAATCAAAAACCCCTTTTATTCCGGTAGAAAAGCTTATTGCCAGGGCAAAGATTAGCATAAGAAATCCGCTTAATTTTGCAACAAGCTCTGTTTTAAAACCTATAACCAAGCTTATTCCAAATAAAATTTCAGCAGCTGTTGCTACGGTTCCAAAAACAGGGATTAAGGTTTCAGGAACTATAGGATTAATTAGTTTGGTATATTCCAAAAAACTTTCCCAATTACCCCAGGCAGATACTTCTGCAGGCCATAATCCAAATCTATCCGCTACAGCGGAAAGAAAACCAAATCCAATTGCAAGTCTTAAAAAGAGTTTAATGATTTTGTTGTTCATAGTATGTCGCTTTTATTTAATACAAGGGTCTCGGCTTTGATTTCGTTGTGGAATCATCCGTAGGATTATTCCGCTTAGAAATTAGCCGTTGATTAATACTTTTATTTTGGCTTGGCATAAAACCACAATGAATTATAGCTCTTTGTTAGCGGCATTATTTGCTTTACTTCGTACGTGATTTTAGCATTTTCATTTTATTCTTAAAGAGTATCATATGTTGGAATAATCGGGGTCATTTAATTTTCACTTCCGTTCACTTGCCAAACAGAAAAGGCTTTTGCTTACATTTGTTGTTTGCAAAAAATCGACAATCATTTTCATGCTTTTTAATATAAAATATTCACCTCTTTTCATACAATAACGATACAACGCAATTTTAATGTTGACAGCTTGCATCTCAAATAGCTCTTCAGAGTGCTATCAACTCTAATCAAATGAGAAAAATACCACTTTTATTGATTCTGGCATTTCTTTCTTTTCAACATGCTGCGATCAGTCAAATATTAATTGATAAATACAGCCCTCCCAATAAACTCAGGGTGTTTATCGATGGTTGTGAACGGTGGGATGGCGGCTGTGATTTAGATTATATCAGAACGGAAATTACGGCTGTAGACTTCTACAGGGATAATCAAAAGGCTGATGTCTTTCTGCAAATTAACAGAAACAGATCTGGTGGAGGTGGAAGACAATATGAACTGATTTTTATTGGTCAACAAAACATTCATGCGGGAAAAACAGACACCCTCTATGTAGATAACAAACAGACTGACACCGACTTTGAAGTTCGGAAAAAACTAACCCGGTTTATCAAATTAGGTTTAGCCCCGTATGTTGCGAAAACTAAAGCTGGAGAGGATATAGAAATCAACATGAAGACTGACGCCGTCATTCCGGAAGATTCAATACAGGAAAGCGGTGACCCCTGGAATTACTGGGTTTTTAATGTGGGGAGCAATGCCAACATTGAATTAGAGGAATTGAGCAGTGAAATCAATATAGGTGGAGACATCAACATTAACCGTATAACGGATAAGTGGAAAATATCCCTGTCCGGGAGAATAGATGAAAGGCTCAGAAGAACCATTCAAAAAGTGCCAAGAGTTGATGACAATGGCGATCCGGTTCTTGATGAAGACGGTAACCAGATCATCGATGACGTTGTGAATAATTTTGATGTATCAGAATTTGGATTTAGTCATCAGCTTGTGAAATCTATTTCTCCCCAATGGTCTTATGGATATGATATTGCAGGTCGTCAGAACACCCGACTTAATTATCAGTTTCAGACCAGCTTCAGACCGGCAGTAGAGTACAATTTTTTCCCGGAAGCCGTACAGAATTCCAAATTTCTAAGAGTGAACTACGGGATTGAACTCAGGAATAATCAATATGTCGAAGAAACGATTAGCGGTTTTCTTAAAGAAACCAGGGTCCTCCATAGTTTGAGAGCCAGCCTGGGACTAAATAAACGTTGGGGAAGCCTCGAGGTGGGATATCGTCTGAGGAATTATCTGGATGATTTTAGCTCTTGGTCCACAGGTTTGAATATTAGGGCAGACGTCCGCGTTACCGGGAATTTATCTTTTTATGTAAGGGCAGAAGGCAACTACGTAAAGGACCAGATTTACCTGGCAGCCGGAGACTTCACTGAACAGGATATTTTGAGCGGGAGGGTCACGCTGCCCTCA
>JABDPU010000179.1 GCA_013042625.1 Flavobacteriaceae bacterium
CCAGGAAATGGTAGATAAACAAAGTCAGTTGCCTGAAGATATACACTGGCACATGATCGGGCATCTGCAAAGAAATAAAGTCAAATACATCGCTCCTTTTGTCCATCTCATACATGGGGTGGATAGCTTAAAGCTGTTGGCTGAAATTGATAAACAAGCCGCAAAGAACGACCGAATCATTTCATGTTTGCTTCAAATTAAGATCGCCTCAGAGGAATCGAAATTTGGCATGCAAAGAGAAGAGGCCGAATCACTGCTAAAATCAGGTAGTCTGCAAGATTTTGAGAATGTAAGGATCAAGGGCCTGATGGGCATGGCCACCTTCACAGATGACGAAGATGTCATTCGAAAGGAATTTTGTTTTCTGAAGGCATGTGCAGAATCATTTAAGCCCTATGAAACGGATAATTGCAGTTTCCATGAAATTTCAATGGGTATGAGTGCCGATTATGGAGTGGCGATTGAAGAAGGCAGCACCATGGTTAGAATTGGAAGTAGTATATTTGGTTCAAGGTATTAATTTGAAAATTACAGACCTATTTACGCAATTTTAGACATAGAGACAACCGGAGGTAAGTACAATGAAGAGGGCATTACCGAAATCGCTATTTACAAGTATGATGGTCATACTGTTACTGATCAGTTTATTTCCCTGATCAATCCCGAACGGGACATTCAACCTTTTGTTGTAAACCTTACAGGGATCAATAACAACATGCTGAGGAATGCGCCAAAATTTTATGAGGTCGCCAAACGCATAGTAGAGATCACCGAAGGATGTATTCTAGTCGCTCATAACGCCAAATTTGATTACAGGATCTTAAAAGTTGAATTTAAACGCTTGGGATTTGAATTTGAAAAGGAAACGCTATGTACTGTTGAATTGTCTAAGAGTCTGATTCCCGGCCATCCCTCATATAGCCTTGGACGCATCACGCGGCAACTTGGCATCCCAGTAAGCGATCGTCATCGGGCTGCCGGAGATGCTCAGGCCACGGTTAAATTGTTTTCAATGCTTTTGGCCAAGGATACCGAAAAAACCATTATTCAGGAATCCATAAGAAAGGAACCTAAATATCAAATGGAACCTAAACTTCTTGATATTATCGAAGGCCTGCCATCGGCAACCGGTGTTTATTATATGCATAGAAGTGATGGTGAGATCATCTATATCGGGAAAAGTAAGAACATAAAAAAAAGGGTTAACCAGCATTTTACTTCCCAGGCGCCTAAATCTAAAAAAATGCAATTGCATGTTTCCGCGGTGACCTATGAGGCGACGGGAAGTGAATTGGTTGCGCTGCTTAAAGAAAGTGAGGAGATCAAGAGGAATAAACCCATCTTCAACAGGGCTCAGCGTCGGACGATTTTTACCCACGGCCTGTTCAACTATATTGATGAGACCGGTTATATCAATCTTCAAATTTCCAAAGTAGGAAAAAATGATCAACCCATAACCACCTTTGCCAACTTGCAAAGTGCAAAGAGCTTTATGACCCGGATCACAGATGAACAACAGCTCTGTCAGAAATTAACAGGCCTATACAAGACTAACGGTAATTGTTTCAATTACACGATTAAACAATGTAACGGTGCCTGCATTGATGCCGAAGATGTTGTTAATTATAACGATCGGGTTCAAAAAATAATTGATCATTATAGTTTTTCCCAGGAAGACATGGTCATAATCGATAAGGGACGTGAAGTTGATGAGAGAAGTGCTATCCTTATTGAAAATGGAGTCTACCGGGGATTCGGATTTTATAACCTGAATTACCAGATTAATAATTATGAGGTTCTGCAATCCATTATAACACCCATGCAGCATAACCGTGATACACAACATATTATTCAAAGCTATATGCGACGGAATAAGAGGCTGAAGGTTATGAAAGTAAATGGATTGAGGCAGGATAGATAATCTTTTTATACATTTGACTTAATGAGCTCTAATAAATCTCAAAAGACCTGGCGTGATAAACTTCATGAGATTATCTATGAAGCAGATACACCAATTGGACGAACATTTGATTTCATTCTCCTTATTGCAATCCTTGCCAGTATTTTGTTTGTCATGCTTGAAAGTGTCGAGTATGTCGACAATAAGTATCATGAATTTCTTAATGTCGCGGAATGGGTTATTACGATTTTATTCACCATCGAATATATTGTACGAATTGTTGCAATCAAAAAACCAAGTAAATATATCTTTAGTTTTTATGGCATTATTGACCTGCTCTCTACTATTCCGAAGTATTTATCTCTATTCTTCGTAGGTTCACAATCATTGGTAGCTCTGAGAGCACTAAGGTTGTTACGTATCTTCAGGATTTTAAAGCTGGCCAGATATATTGGAGAGTCAACATACTTTGTAAGAGCCTTAAAGGTGAGCCGGGCCAAAATCCTTGTTTTCCTTTCATTTGTTTTGATACTTTGTATCATTTTAGGAACCATAATGTATTTGGTTGAAAGTGGAGAAGGTAGTGGCTTTACCAGTATCCCCAGAAGTGTGTATTGGGCTATTGTTACACTTACTACAGTGGGTTATGGTGATATTGCACCTGCAACTGCAGTCGGACAATTAATTGCGTCGGCAATTATGATATTGGGTTATTCCATCATTGCTATTCCTACAGGAATTGTTTCAGCGGAAATGAGTCGTTCACAACGAAAGGAAATCCATACGAATACCCAGTCTTGTGCGTACTGTCTTGCAGCCAATCACAGGGACAATGCAGACTACTGCTATAACTGCGGAAATCCGCTTCATGACTAAAAATCTCATTTGCATAGTTGGTCCGACCGCCATCGGTAAAACAGCCTTGAGTATTGAGGTGGCTCAACACTTTAATACCGAGATCATATCCTGTGATTCAAGACAGTTCTTCAAGGAAATGAATATAGGAACAGCAGTTCCTTCGGAAGAGGAGCTACAACTGGTGAAACATCATTTTATTCAGCATAAATCAGTAAAAGAACCTTATAGCGTCGGACAATTTGAGAAAGAGGCCATCGATACGATTGAAAAGCTGTTCAAAGATCATGATGTGCTCGTTCTTGCCGGAGGTTCAGGACTCTATATGCAGGCTATAACCCGGGGATTGGATGATTTTCCTGAGATCGAACCAGAAATTCGTCAGACACTTAATAAAAGGCTTCAGCACGAGGGCCTTGAAAATCTTCAGAATGAGCTCAGGCAGTTAGACCAGACAGCTTATGAACAGATAGAAATTGACAATCCCCACCGAGTCATCAGGGCATTAGAGGTAACCCTCGGCAGTGGTAAACCATACTCGTCATTTTTATCGAAGTCCTCTGTAAAGAGACCATTTGAAACCATTATGATAGGACTCGTAGCAGACCGGGAAATCATCTATGAACGAATAAACAGACGCGTTGACCTCATGTTTGAAGAAGGGCTCCTTGAAGAAGCCAGGGCCGTTTTTCCGTACAAACACCTTAATGCATTAAACACAGTTGGCTACAAAGAATTATTCCGGTTTATCGAAGGAGAATGGGAATTAGACTTCGCGATTTCAGAGATTAAAAAAAATACGCGAAGATTTGCCAAGCGACAACTCACCTGGTACAGGAAAAACGATCAGATTCAGTGGTTTGATCATGATACGCCATCCCCTCTTATAAATAGGGAAATTGAGAATCAAATAAAAAAGCCGGCTTAAAAAAACCGGCTTTTATATAATTAACACTTAACACGAATTAAGCTTTCTGATTAACAACTAATCTAAAGCCCTCACCATGGATGTTGAGGATCTCAACATTTTCGTCAACCTTGAGATACTTGCGCAATTTTGCAATATAAACGTCCATACTTCTGGAGGTAAAATAATTATCATCTCTCCAGATTTTGGTCAATGCCAGTTCCCTGGGCATGAGGTCGTTTTCATGTAACGCAAGAAGGCGTAACAGATCATTTTCCTTTGGCGAAAGTTTTATTGGATCGCCTTCTTTATATCTCAAAAATCGAAGTTTAGAATTGAGGTGGAAATTACCAATCTCAAATTCAAATTGCTTACTATCGGCAACACTATCGGTTGCTTTGCGCTGCAATATGGCTTTTATCTTCATGAGCAGCACTTCACTGTCAAATGGCTTATTCAGATAATCATCGGCCCCTACCTTGTATCCCTTTAATACGTCCTCCTTCATAGCCTTTGCTGTAAGAAATACAATTGGAATATCGGTATTCTTCTCCCTGATCTCTTTAGCCAGGGTGAATCCGTCCTTGTAAGGCATCATGACATCAAGGATACATAGATCGAAATCATCCTTTTTAAATTTTTCAAAACCTTCCATGCCATTTTTAGCATGTACAACTTCATAATCATTCATTGTAAGGTAATCCCTGAGGACAGTTCCAAAATTGGGATCATCTTCAACTAATAATATTCTTTTCTTTTGTTCTTCCATAATCGCGTTAAGATATTAATGGTAGCCTGATAATAAAGGTACTACCCTTTCCTTTTTCACTTTCTACTGAAACATGGCCCTGGTGGTCATTAACAATTCGTTTTACATACGCCAATCCTAATCCATGGCCTTTTACATTATGCACATCACCGGTGTGTTCCCTGTAAAATTTTTCGAACACCTTTTTTTGAACGGACTTACTCATTCCGCTTCCCTGGTCCTGTATTCTTAATATAATATTATTACCGACATTCTCGGTGTAAATATCAATTTTTGGTTCATTTGGTGAATATTTTACCGCATTGTCCAATGTATTGACGATCACATTTGTAAAATGTGACGGGTTAGCCAAAATTGATGATTTCGCGGCATCGAGATGCATATTTACATAACCATTTCTATCCTCAACTATCAATTCGATATGTGCGACAGCATCAGCTATTAGGTCGTGAAGTTTAACCCTGTCCTTACTGATGTTCAGCTCATTTTTTTCAAGCTTTGAGATCCTGAGGACATTTTCCACCTGAGCATGCATCCGTTTATTCTCGTCCTTTATCATCTTCAGATAACGCTTCACCTTGTCCTCATCATTTATCACCATAGGATTTCGGATTGCATCAAGGGCGAGGTTAATCGTAGCTATAGGTGTCTTAAATTCATGTGTCATATTATTGATAAAGTCAGTCTTGATCTGAGAAATTTGCCTTTGACGTATCAATTGATATATGGCGCTGGTATATGCAATGATAATAATGGTTGTAAAGATGATCGACAATAATGTCATTCCTATTATCGATGAGAGTATGAATTTTTTTCGCTCAGGAAAATTCACATAGAGGGTGAAATCACTCTCATTATTATTATCAAGAAAAATGGGTACCCCAATAGTTGAATTCTTAGCCAGCTCGAAATTATCGGATTGTATCTTGGTTGCAAGATCAGTGGCATAAATGGCATACTCAAAATCGATGTCGATATCATCTTCAAGCAACTTTTTACTCAATAGATATTCGATCTGTTCTTTTGAAACCCTTCTATGGATGGGAATATCCTTAGCCTGATCCCTATAAGCCGATTCAAAGGTCTCCTTCTCTAAACGCGACAGTTCTGTTATAAACTGAATGGATTTCTCCGGACTCAGTTGCAAACTTCCGTCGATGTTATTCGTGCTGTAAACCTTAGTCTGGCGTTCATTCAATATCCTGCTGATACTCACGCTGTCTAACCCTATGTCAATGAACGATGGTATTCTGTAATTCTCTTCGAAAATTCCATTTCGGTAAACGATAAGCTCATTTTCATCAGCACCTTGTTTTAAAAAGGTCAATTGCCTTAGATTTGTTGAGTCCGGTTCTCCACCGCCTGCAATAAACTTCTGAAGATTTTCAACATAAGTCCGGAACTCCTGGTCTCCTATAGCATTTGACGTATAGGACAAGGCTCTTTTCACTTTAAAGGTGAACTGCTCATTTTCATTATTAACCGTATTGTTGATGTAATATGCCTGTACAAAAATGATTCCTATCAGGGATAAGCTCATAAGCACCACCAACAAAACGAATAACTTCTTGCTCATCGATCAAATTTAACATTTTAACATTTAGGTGAAATACCCTTTAACCTTACCTTAACAAAAATGTTAAAATGAGTTTTTTATTGCCTGTAACAAAGGATTTCAGTGTGGATTTCAGCGACCTGCTGACGTGTTTTTTCCAGATCTGTATTGACAATTGTATAGTGTGATTTTGCAATACGTTTTTTATCGGACCACTGATTCTTCATTATCGCCCTTACACGTTCTTTATTGCTTTTATCACGTTTAATAACCCGTTTTATACGTTCTACCTGAGGAGCTGTTACGGTTATAATAAGATCACAATCCTTATACGATCCTGACTCGAAAAGAATAGCAGCTTCCTTAATGACGTAAGCTGATTTCTGCTGTTTAACCCAACGACGGAAATGCGAGGCTACTTTCGGGTGTACGATGGCATTCATCTGTTCTAGCAAAGCCTCATCATTGAAGATTTTTTTAGCTAGAAACGGCTTGTTTAATCCTTCCTTATTATACGCTTTATCACCAAAAAGTGCCATCAGTTTCCTGCGTATAACTTTCGAGCGATTCATCAGCCCTTTAGCTTCAGAATCGGCATCATAGGTAGGAACTCCTAATTCAGAAAACATTTCTGCCACGGTCGATTTTCCGCTTCCAATGCCACCGGTGAGTCCTACTATTTTCATTGCAGAATAAATTCAATTCGTTTGGTACTCAACCTGGCTTCTTTCACATTTTCAGGTTTTGTAATAATCTTCGGAATGAGAAAACTCAATTCAGAATCAACGGTTTCCGTATAATCACATTCTACAATAAAACTGTTGGGCACAATGCTTTTAAATGCATCCAGCGAAGCATAGTAAATCACTTCTACATTTTTTGGATAAATGCTTAATTCAAGATCATCAGGAAGGTTTTTTACAATCACAGGCACCATTACTGATCCTTCTGTGAACTTCATGACCTCGGCCTGGATTTGAACGTCTTGATGTGACAATCGGAGTTGTGGATTAGTTAATTTGTCCAGCTGAACAACAGTTTCGATATTACTATTGACAGCTTTAAGAGAAAAATCAACTGTTTCTACTGAATTAATTGAATCAACCAGAATTCCCGGTCCTATAACCCTGACCGAATCGGGAATGACATTGATCTTACCAATAACATCGTAACCCGATGCAAATTCAATGTCTTTATTCAATATTACGGGAACCGATTTAACCGTATTATTATCGAAATGAAATAACAAGGTGTCCGGATTAATGGCTTCGATGCGAACATTTGGATCAAATTGTTCCACGATCCTGGAAAAGTTTCTGTCCCTTGTCCAGACAAAATAATTTTCAGACTGGTCTAATTGATCAAAGTCGATCTCAAGCTTTGGCCTGGCGAATTGGTATCGAATCAATTTAAAGCCATAGGTCGTTAAGGTTATATCGAGTTTCTGGAGAGAATCACTAACTATAATTTTGTCTTCAGGTACGTTAATTGATTCAAGGTCCATCCTGAAAGTATGAGTATAATCTTTTGAGAGTTTGGTCAGAAGGGAAAACAAAATGGCCAGTAGAATAAACATCAGGAAGATATTGATTCGCTTGCTTTTGATATTTTTTTCTAATTGACTGCGTAATCCCATCTCCTATGAATGCTTAAAAAATAGTTGTGGAAATAATTCCTCTTCCTTTTTTCGTGAAAACTTCAGGCTCATATTCGATCTTAAAAACCCTGTCCCATAACCTACAAATTGGATAAAGACCGCTACCATGCTCAGAACACCAATGTAAATATTTCCCGTTTTATTCCAACTAAAAAGAAGAACTAAGAGAAAATAT
>JABDPU010000181.1 GCA_013042625.1 Flavobacteriaceae bacterium
GCATATCCCGAACCCGGGTCAGGGATAATAGATAAATCATATGTGCCTGGAGGAAGTCCCAGCAATAGAAAATTCCCGGCATCGTCGGTAGCAGCAGTGACCTGAATTGAACCATCATCAGCAGTTACATTAACCGCCACTTCCCCTGGTAATACAACACCACTAATTGTTCCAGTAGTGGCTTCAAGGCTGGCTCTCAGTACAGGTTTAAGTATTATATTCCCGGAATTCCCGGCTATAACAATAGATTCTTCAACTACAAAATCCAGGATAAATGAATAATTGAAATTTGGTGTGATTTCCTGGTCCACCATTACCTTTAATCCCGACTGCTGTGCGCTCGGAGTCATTAGTGGAGACTCTTCTCCGTCAATAATAATCGAATTGTTTTCACCCAGGACCAAACGAATTTGTCGTAAAAATCCAGCTTCGATCTCTTCATTCTCAACAAGCGGAACATTAACCCCACCTGTTAACTCTAAAATATCATAAATGCCAGGTTCAATAATCCCCATCGAAATCCAACCGCCATCCTCTTCACCGTCTTCACTATCGTATTTGATCATGACATCCACCACCTCGATGAATAGATTTTCAAAATCTCCTGGGTCATCTACCAATTTAATCGATAGTGTAGCCGGTCCGTCAATGTTACCAGATCCATCAGGATCATTTATGTTATTGAGCGTATTCGTATCATTACAGGTATAAACAAGTAAGGCAATAAGAATCCAGGTCAAATTCCTGGTTAAGCGAAATAGTTTCATAAGTAAGGTTTTTTGTTATGTATTATATACGATCAAATAAAGATTTTGGATCATATTTTTTTTATTTATCATTCAATGCTAAAACTAACCTCTGGTTGTAAAATCAGTTGTCCGTCCAAAGGGCCTTCAAATATTGATTCGTTAGCGTTAAAATCCACTTGCATAATATAGTCTCTGCCTCTATTAAAATTCTTATCCAACCTCATGTTAAGGTCTTCTAATTGCACACTGTTGGTAAACAGCTCAATTCGCTCTCCATCATGAATGACATAGTTGTTTTCACCAAGAACAAGCTTTATTGAAAATACCTGTCCGGAAGGCACACTTGCGCTGTTTAAAAGATCAGCTTCACGCCCCGAAACCAGTTCATTGAGATCATAAATACCGGATTTAAAGGAGGATATTTTCCGCCAGCATTTGGGATCAGACTCATCATCGATGACCTTGAGATGAACTTCTGAAAATTCAAGAAAAATATTGTCGTAAGCACCTAATGAACCAGACACTTTAAGAGATAATGTTGCGTGATCATCGGGATCAAAAGTTTCATCAATCGAACAAGACCACAAAAAAGACAATAAACAAATGGCCAGCAGGCCATTAAGAATACGAGAGAACATTGTATAAGGGGATTAATTAATGACAACAAATTCATTATTATTCCTGATTTTTCAAGATTTTTTCAATGAAATGCATAAAAAAAGGTATGAGTGGCATGCCAATACATATTTAACGGATTAATGGAACTATTTAACCTTTAGAACTACTTAATAACAATGGGCTTTGATTTTCAATAATCTTGTTCAGGTTAGTTAATATTAATTATCTTTCATGCTTATAATCAACTAACATTTACTTATCAACTATGCCGAAAAGCTTTTCCCTGGGGTTTTTCATTTTATTTATTGGACTGATCTCAGTTCATGCCCAGGATCAATACCAGGCCGAACGACCGTCTTTTGAAGCAACCCAGATTTCAAATGAACCAATAATAGATGGTAATGTGCTCAAAGATGATGCCTGGCAGATAATTGCACCCATAACCGATCTCAAACAAATACGACCGAAGTACAATAGCCCCGCCACAGAAAAAACAGAAATTCGAGTGGCATTTTCTAAAAATACCCTTTTTGTGGGAGTTGTATGTTTCGATTCTCAACCCGAGAATATTGTGGTTTCAGACTCCAGGAGGGATTCCGATCTTAGTGATGAGGATAGTTTCCTGTTTATTGTAGACACCTATAACGATCAGCAGAATGGTTTTCTCTTCGGAACCAATCCCGATGGTATGGAATATGACGCACAGATCGACAATGAAGGCAAGGGTAATTTCAACCAAAACAGGGCTCAACAAGGCGGTGTCATAGGAGGCACCAACCTGAACTGGGATGCGACCTGGACAGTAAGAACAGAAAATGGAGATTATGGCTGGAGTGCAGAATTTGCCATCCCATTACGATCACTACGATTTGGTGGTGGTGATAACCAAACCTGGGGGATCAATTTCCAGAGAAATATCAGTAAAAATACAGAAACAGCGTATTGGGCCAATCTCCCTTTAGGTTTTGATATCAAACGCCTGTCATTGGCCGGGAAAATGCATGGGCTGAGCCTGAAAAACCCAGGCAACCTGAAGCTCATTCCTTATGGCCTGGTCCAGATGGTAAACAACCAAGCCGTCGATCCGAATGATACATCAACCGATTTCGAATTCGGAGCTGATGTAAAATATAGTGTGACACCCAGTTTAACACTCGACCTCACATACAATACCGATTTTGCCCAGGTAGAAGTTGACGATCAGCAGGTAAACCTGGACCGTTTCAATTTATTCTTCCCTGAAAAAAGGCCATTTTTTCTCGAAAATGCCGGACAGTTTACCGTAGGAAGCCCGGGAGAAGTCGACCTGTTTTTCAGCAGGCGAATAGGGATTAGTGATGATGGTGGATTAGTACCTATTATTGGTGGGGCACGTTTATCTGGTAAAGTTGGGCAGACCAACATCGGATTGCTCAGTATGTTCACCGAAGATGTGGAAGACCTCAGCATTGAAAAAAACAATTTTAGCGTAGCACGGGTAAACCAGGATTTTCCAAATAGCAGATCATCATTAGGCGCTGTTTTTGTTAGTCGTAGCGGATTGGGCGATATGGATGATGACAACAACCAGGTTTATGCTGTCGACGGACGATATGGCCTCGGAAAGAAAGCCCAACTCAGTGGCTTCTATGCGAGGAGTAACACCCCCGGAATTTCCGGCGATGAGCATGCTTTTAAATTCCAGGCGAACTACAATTGGAACGGTTGGAATCTGAATGGTGCCTATACCGAAGTTGGTGAAGGTTTTAATCCTGAAGTGGGTTTCCTTCAGCGAACGGCCTTCCGAAAACCAGAAGCACTCATTTTTAAGGCACATCGCCTTGAAAATTGGGGAAATATGTTAGAGATCAGGCCTCATGCGTCCTACAGGGGATACTGGAACTTCGAAGGCGACCAGGTTACCGGTTTTCTGCATGTCGATAATCACTGGGTCTGGAAGAGCGGCTTTGAAATACACACTGGTATCAATTTTACAACCGAAGGTGTGCTAGAACCGTTCAGCCTGCAGGGTGTGACAGTCGAATCCGGAACTTATAATCATGAAGAACTTCAATTTGTATTGATCACCAACCCGAATAAAGCGCTTTCATTGAATGGCCGAACTATTATCGGAGGTTATTTTGGAGGGGACAGGATCTCAAATTCCTATACCTTACGATTCCGACTGGGTGATAAATTCAATTCGGAATACGGATTAAGCCATAATCAGCTGAATCTTCCCAATGGTGATGTTACAGCTGTGATAAACAGGATTCGCCTGGCCTATTCTTTTACACCAAGAATGTTTATACAAGGACTGATTCAACATAATAACATCTCCAATATCTTTTCGGTGAATGCCCGTTTTGCCTGGTTGCAAAATGCAAATACCGGGCTGTTCGTTGTGGTTAATATCGTTAAGGACGATGACATTCTTGATGGCTTGGACAATCAGAGTATAACCGTTAAGTACACCCACCGATTTGATTTACTTCGGAATTAATGAACCCTTAATGTCCGCCCGAATCCCTGTATTCGAACTGATCGAGATGTTCATTCCAATGCAGCTCGTAAATATCCCATTTCTGGCTGGGACTTCGTTCTTTCTCTAATTTCTGGGCAATGATTACCTGTTCGCCATCCGTTCGAATTGTAATCATTCCGTATCGTGCCACATTGCTGTCCTTCATGCGATTCATCCTCAACTCATAATGCTCCTTTTCCTTTTTAGTGGTTGCCTCGTTCATTCGTTTTTCCAATTTTTTCAGAAGCGAATAAAACTTAATCGGATATGAGAATTCATGGGTGCTTCTAGCCAATTCGGTACTAAATAAAAGAGGTCGTTTCCCCCGACTGGTTTTTCCAAAAGCACCTAAAGCATCCGGCCTTGGATGAGAGTGTGACTCGTTATCACCACTGGAAATAATGGTTGCCACCGGATTGATTGCTTTAAGAAATGAGTTCAGAACATCACTGGCTCCATGATGGCAGGCCTTGGCAATATCAACCTGGAATGCACGACGTGTTTTCGAAACTATAAAATCCATGAGTTTGGCCTTTTCATCCAGGTCCTGCTTCAACTCCTCTTTTTTTGCAATGGATAGTCCGACAGGATGTGCCAGTTTTTCTTCGATTTTTCCAATTTGCTTTTCAAGATCACTCAGTTTGGTTTGCTCTTCTGAATAATGTTGTGCTATGTAATCCTGGGATTTAGAATTTAAATCTCCACCGAGTAAAACTTTCAATTTGCCATACTCTAACTTAAAGACAATGGAATGCCCATTTTTGGTTTCACCTTCATTTCCAATCTTTTTCAGGCACTGTCGTTTCTTTCCGTTAAATTCAACTTCTTCGGTAATCGGGGCTAAGACTTCCAGCTTCAATGGGTTATTCCCTTTGAAGTGGTCAAGAAATCCTTTTGAAAGATCAATAAATTCAAAGGTGCAGGACTTGTTATTATTATAAGCTGCTACAAGTGTTTTGAGGTAATATTTTTGAGTGTCGAGATTAGCCTTGATCAGGTCTTTCATCTCTTTGTTGGTTAATACCGTATCCCATAAATGGTAAATTTTTTTCTTCGGAACAGGCGGTACTTTGAATCCCAGGTCATACATCCAGGTTTTCGTGTCTATCCCTTTCGTTGATCGCTCTACAATCCCATTATGGCAGACTTTTTTGATTTTAACCTTTTTGTTTTTAAACAGGGTGAAAAACCCGAAATAATGATCCAGGTCAGGATGTGATACAATGGCATAGTCGATATCTACCGGTGGTTTAGCGTCGGGATTGTTTGCTGTGGTGCCATCCACGCCCTTAACCAAACGCCATCTTAAATTATATCGCCAGTTAATAAACCTCGACATATTGTCGCCGCCTTTGCCATCCAGGCCAATCCCTTCACCGGCATCAATAAGGATAATCTCATCCTTTGGAGTTACAATATGACAGCCATCTCCCTGGCCGATATCTACAAAATTAATCTCAAGTAATCGCTTTTCCGTAACCCAATCGGGTTTGATCCAGCCGTTGCAATTCCTGCTTCTTACCTTGACCCAGTCGCCTTTTTGCTCACCCAAATACCTGACGTAATCACCGAGGATCAGATGATTAACTGCATTTTTACTGGTTTTTTCATCCGGATTTAGTCGAAGCACAATATCTCTAAGCTTGACAAAATAAGAGGTGTTTTCCTTTAAACTCATAGGACCTGTATTAAAAGATTAATAGATCGCTTTTCAATAAGTTCTGAATTAGAGGGAGGAGTTTCTGTTCCTTAAAGATACCAAATAAAAAAATGCGATCTGCTAACAATCAGCTGAATGTCAGCTTCCGAAGGCCAAATAAAGAATAATAACCAGGGTTAATCCCGTGACCCCCTGTATAAAAGTAGCTGTTGAGTAATGCTTCAAAGCATGTTTGACACTCATTTTAGAAAATTGTGAAACCACCCAGAAGTAGGA
>JABDPU010000185.1 GCA_013042625.1 Flavobacteriaceae bacterium
AAAATCGACCAGGTCCTTTACAACTATAAAATCGGCCTTGTCATCAATTTGCAAACTTCCCACATCAAGGTCATAATGCTCAATCGGATTAATACAAGCCATTTTCAAAACATCGAACAAGTCAAAATCTTTAGCGATCGACCTCGCACATAATTTGTTGATATGACCCAGGAGTAAATCATCGGGATGCTTATCGTCGCTGCAAAACATCATGTTTTTATAGTGATCTGGAATCAATTGGGCCAGTGCTTCATAATTTTTAGCAGCACTTCCCTCCCTGATGAGTACTTTCATCCCCTTAGACAATTTTTCCAGGCCTTCTTCATAAGTAAAGGCCTCATGATCGGTGGTGATGCCCGCATCGATATAGGTTGTAAGGTCATCACCACTTAAACCGGGTGCATGGCCATCGACCGGTTTCTTATAATGAATTGCCCATTCAATCTTTTTGAGAACTTCGGAGTCCTTATAGATCACTCCCGGATAATTCATCATTTCGGCCAGGTATTTGATCTCCTCCCTGCTCAAAAGTTTTTTTATCCCTTCGGAATCGATCGTGGCTCCTGCGGTTTCAAATGTTGTTGCCGGAACGCATGAAGGCGCTCCAAAGTGAAATTTGAGCGGTGACCTCTTTCCGTTTTCAATCATGAATTCAACGCCGGGGACACCAAGTACATTAGCGATCTCATGCGGATCTGAAACTGTTGCTACGGTTCCATGTTTTACGGCGATCCGGGCAAATTCTGAAGGCACCAGCATTGAGCTTTCTATATGAATATGTGCATCAATAAATCCCGGTAAAATATATTGATCATAGGTTTTATCGGTTTCCCAAATCGTCAGGATCTTTCCGTAGACAATCTCAATTTTACCGCCGTAAATTCGACGATTCCTGATATCTACTATATTGCCTTCAACAATCATCAGTTTAATTGAACCTTTAATATATCAGAGCTTTCCGGAGTCACCTTATAGCGATCGTCACTTCTGTAGCCCACAATCCAAACCACATCTTTCCCGGAACATAAGATCAGGGCGCTTTCCTTGTTGAAGAGGCTGAATTTCTCATCCTTGAAATATTTACTGATCTTTTTACGCCCTTTCATTCCAAATGGGTAAAAATAATCGCCTTCCTCCCATTTTCTGAGGATCAATGGGAACTTCAGTTTTTCCTTGTCAATATATACCGTTCTCTCGTTGGTATCGCCCATGGTTCGAACCTCATTGATCTCGACGTACCCTAAAGGGGTAGCTATTTGATTCATATTCTCATGCAATTCCATCGGCTGAAAATCTCTCTCCTCGTTCGGTTTTAAAACCAGGTATTGACGATCTTTCAACAACCTGTAATGCAATGAAAAAACTTGTTTTCCACTTTGGGCATCAACCAGATCGACAATGTCATCCCACTGGGTAAATCCGTAGTCTGAAAGCAGTAAATATAAATACGCCTTCAACGGTTGGTATGCCGACAGTTTTTCGATATCTATGCTAATGGTATCCCCTTCCGTTTTACTGACTTCCTGATTGACCAATTTTTTATAATCCGACAAAAGGAGAGAAGATTCTTCAAGGTGCGATCGACTTTTAGCCAGTTGCATCAGAATATCGGGTTCGATGGTCTTCAAGACTGGTGTTAATTCTTTCCTGATCTTGTTCCGAAGATATTTCGTCGAGGCATTTGAGCTGTCTTCACGCCATTTAAGTTGACGTTCCTCCGCATAATCTAAGATGGTCTCCCTGCTGAATATCAGAAGTGGCCTCATTACTCTGTCCTTATGACTTGGGATACCTTTCAGTCCTTCTATTCCACTGCCACGGAAGAGATTGATAAAGAATGTTTCCAGGTTATCGTCGGCATGATGAGCGGTTAAGATATACTCATAACCCAACTGATCGGCTAATTCATTAAACCAGGAATAACGAAGCTCACGTGCTGCCATTTGCATTGAAAGATTATTTTCCCTTGCAAAGGATTTCGTTCTGAAATGCTGAACGAATATTTCCATTTCATTTTCTTCCGCCCATTGCAGGACGAATTTTTCATCCTCATCACTCTCGTCAGCGCGAAGGTTGAAATTACAATGTGCCAGGGATATGTCCAGGCCCGCTTGCATACATAATTCCGATAAAACCTTACTGTCAACACCTGCTGAAACGCCAACCAGGATCCTGGCCTTCTTCAGAAATGGAAACGTATTTTCGATATGTTCTCTAAAGATTTCTAACACGTCATAAAGATACAAATAAGCCCCCTGTCATCCATCAGTCCAATCTGTTTAAAAATGATTTTTATCATTTTAATTCATGCAGATAAAGTATAGCTTTAAAAACACCATAAAAATGACATTATGAGCACTCTTAAGAATTTAACATCGAAGGACGCCAAATCATCTTTTGATAAAAAAGTATTAGCTGCGGTCCAACACCTACATCCATATATCAAGCATAGAATCTATATAGGGGAAACCAAAGGAATCCTGCCAAAGAATATGTATAAATCTGTTGATATCGTTGACGAGGGAATCGCTAAATTATACATGAAAGGGTATGATGTTGATGCCGAAGCGGTAGAGGTAAAACTGGAATTATTCAAAATAATCGATATCTATTTAGAAACCCTTCTTGAAAATGAAGCCTTTCATCAAAATACGATAAGCACTTCCGAAATTCTAAACGAAGAGCTCAACAGGCTTCGGGAAGATTTTACGATGGATGCCGATCTGGATTTGATTTTAAATACTGAACTAGACGATATTTCGTATCACCAGAACGGGAAAGAACATCACTACCTGTATACCGATAAGGACGTAGATGTGCTGCATCCAATAGAGGACAAGGACTTCTCTCTTCAGGCAGCCCAAATGGCGTTTCAGAGAATTTATACGGCTCTGCCAATGAAGGTTTCTAATATCGTAGATTTGCACACTTTTGGAAAATTGGAAGTCGAAGAAATTGCGGAGATAAGGGAACTGGAAAAAGCGCGTATCCAGCGGATTATAGAAACGGTTAAAAGACGGTTTTCCGATTATATTTAAAGTCATTTATCATTTAGGTTTTCATCCAGCACCATTCTCATAGCCTTAGCCTTGACCAGGCATTCTTCGTATTCTGAAACCGGTATACTCCTGGCGGTTATGGCACCTCCTACCGAATAGGATATGTATTGATTAGTTTGGTGATAAAGTATACTTCGGATGACCACATTGAAATCGAAATCGCCATTAGGACTGAAATATCCCACAGCTCCGGAATACAATCCGCGTTTGGCATCTTCCAGTTCTTCAATGATCTTCATGGCAGATATCTTTGGCGCTCCGGTCATACTGCCCATCGGAAAACAGGACCTTATGATGTCAACAGGATCGACGTCCTGCTGAACCTCTCCCACCACGGTTGAGATCATCTGATGAACCTGATCGAAGGTATAGACCTTGCATAATTCATCAACCTGAACACTGCCTTTAACAGCCACTCTGGACAAATCATTTCTCACCAGGTCGACGATCATGATATTTTCGCTTCTCTCTTTAGGGTCTATAGCCAATTTCTGTTTTAGTGCCTCATCTTCATCCTTATTTTCCGATCGCTTTGCCGTGCCTTTAATGGGTTGAGATATGACTTTTGACCCTTCCTTTTTCAGAAAGCGTTCCGGGGACGCGCTTAGCAGGTACTGGTCATTATTCCTTAAAAAGGTAGCAAAAGGCGGACGAGAGATGCGGTTCAGATTCTGATAGGTATAAATCGGGTTTATCGTGGTTTCTTCGGCATAAAATTCCTGGCAGAAATTAACCTCGTAAATATCACCACGATGAATATGTGATAATATCTGATCTACCTTATGAAAATATTCATCCTTATGAGTTCTCAGCTTTATCTTCACATCATTTTTCATGTGATGATCGGTCATCAACGGCCATTTGCAGATGGTGTTCAGGTCCTTTTGAATTTCATCAGCGATTTCATCCAGGTAAGAGAAAGTAACATTATTACCACTAATAAACACCAGTCGCCTGGGCTGGAAGAAAAACAGATCCGGAAAATTCGGTCCGTCATAATTCTGAGAATGCAGCTCTTCGATGTCATTTTTGAGGTCATAGGATAAATAACCAAATATCCAATCGTTGCATTCCGATCTGAATTCCGATAAATTCTGAAAAGCTTTTTCAACAGGGCATTCCAGAACCGAGGCCGAATCTACAGCCATTATGGCTTCATAGGAATTGTAGGTATCATCATGAGAATTGGAATCCAGCCAGCACACATGATCAAACTGAATCGACCAATGCAGCAGTTGTTTCTTGAACAAAGCGATGTCAAAAATTTCGAAGCTA